>CAZUXR010000038.1:0-2269 GCA_964624785.1 uncultured Candidatus Saccharibacteria bacterium | reverse complement strand
CAACCCTAAGTTCTAGGGTTTCATAGATATGGGCCAGCATCTTGTTTTTTTCGGCCGCTGGCAGATCGCCGAGCCCTAGTTCTTTGAGTAAATTGTCGTCTAGTTGAAACATATGATTATTTTTATGCTTTTAGTTTAGCATCTATTCCTGGTTTCTGGCCTAGTTAACTATGCTCATGTGGCCCGGATCTTGTCCGCCATCAATTATGCCATGGCCTTTTTTGCGAAGTATGAACATTGCCATTCGGCTTAACTTTCGTTGGCTGTCAAACATACCGCGCGGTAAGTCCTCGTGAGAAACTATTGTGGCGCCAGATCGATTATTCACGATGTCAAGATGACCATCGACTGTTTTGAAGCCAAGATCTTTTGGTAAAATAGCGCCCGTCATTCTATGTCCGGTTGCATTGTTAACATATGCTATGTGCGCGCCTGACTGAACAGTTAGTGAACCGCCCTGGTTAGGACCCGGCGTTGGGATGGGAGCTGTTTCCGCGGGATTATGGCCAGTCTTGTACCAGAGCAGATAACCTGCCAGCAGGCCAAGCCCTGCCCCAATGGCGCCGCCGATGGCTACACCTCCAAGCACTCTGCCGCCAACCCTTTCGCTGCGTTCGTGGTATTCTCGGACTTCTTCCTCGTTAAGGACAATAGGTTCATCTGGTCGTCGTCTATCAATTAGGTTAGCTGCACCATTATGCATTCTGACTTGAGCTCCTAAGACTAAGTCCCCAATTCGACGTCGTAGTCCGCGGCGCGGTAACTCCTCTTCTTCGGCTTCAGCCACGGCGTCCGCTTCTGGCTCATCAACAACATCAGCGTTTGGAAGTACCACTGTTGGAGAGTCTGTTTCATTGGCTACTTGCTCGGGGCGCGTAGTTGTTGCGGTTTCGACTTGATCAGCCGGAGCAACAATAACATTTTCAGGAGTACCGTTAGGATCGTTGGCCGGAGTAATTACCATTGCCTCGGCGGCTTCAGCCGGGATAATGACAACTTGCTCAGCGCCGGGCGTCTGTTCTGCTAACTCGGCTTCAGCGGGCTGGACTGTTTGCCCAGCTCTTGCTAGCAACGCGTCTGTATTCGGCGTACTGGAGGCAGATGAAGGTGATGCTTCCGCCTGATCCGATTGGCCAGACTCAGATTCGGGCGTAGAACCCGCTGGCTGTGGCTGCTGTTGTCTTAATGCAGCAATCTCTTGCTCCAGTTGTGCCTTATCGGCTTGCAGGCCTTCAACTAGTGTTTCCAGGCTTTCAACTCTTGAAAGCAGTTGCTCAACTAATTGCTTTTGCTTCCAGGCCTCCGGGTCGGACTTGTATTGTTCATAATCGTCTTGGTACCCCCACATTTGTAATGGATCTACATTGAGCGAGACTTTTCTTTCTACTTCAGCATCGCCCTCACCCAGTTTGACCAAACCATTATGACGGATGCTACCGTCATCTTTTACTACTTGTTCTATGCCTGCTAGGCTTTCGTAACCTGTGGGCATCTGGGGATTAGCTAGAAATCGTTTCTCTGACATTTTAACTCCTTAAACGTTTGCGATATAAACTATTTGCGATTATAGCAAATAATATACTTTATATAAGGTTTGGTCAAACGAATTTCTTACAATTTAGAGGGTTCGAACTTTAGTCTCGCGGCTGAATAGTTCTATGCGGTCGTCTATTAATACTTCTACACGCTTTTCGGAACTAAAGCTAAGGCCGCACATTTCCCCTTCTGGGACTTCTGAGACTTCTGTGGGGCCGCTTTGAAGTTTGGTGACTTCCAGATTATCCGCAATAACTTCCTTATCGCGTATGACCCGGGCCAGTGCCGGTAATGCCAACTTGCCTTTAGTGACCTGCCCGCCGCAGATTACTTCGGTTTTACTGATTTTGAATATGCCTTTAACTTGCACGGTGCCGAGTTCTTGCTCCACGACTTCGGGCGCCAGCCTGGATTCGAGTTCTTTTTTAACATCGTCTAGTAATTCATAGATTACCGTGTATAGCCGCACCGGAACTTTGTCGCGGCTGGCTAATTGCTTAACGTGGGTTGGCAGGCTGGTATTAAAGCCGTAAATTATGGCGCCGGATGTGCCTGCAGTGTGGACATCGCTTTCGTTAACTACACCTACTCCGGAGCTAACAATACGTACCGCGACTTCCTCGTTATCCATGGTTTTTAGACTGTCAATAACAGAGGTCAGTGAGCCCTGCACATCGGCCTGTACAATTAGGTTAAAATTGGATAACTTATTTGTTGGATTTATCATACGTAG
>CAZUXR010000037.1:0-3592 GCA_964624785.1 uncultured Candidatus Saccharibacteria bacterium | reverse complement strand
CTCAGGTGCGCAAAGCCATCGCCGCCGGCGATACCAAATTTATTTCCCAAGCCACAGGAGTCGGTAAGCGTGTTGCCGAAAGAGTTATTGTCGATCTTAAGGATAAAGTGGGCCTGATAGCTGACCAAAACGCCACCGACTTCTTGACGACTTCCGCCAATCCTAATGACGAAGCCCTCCAGGCGCTGGTTGCCCTCGGCTATTCGGTGCAGGATGCGGCTAGCGCCCTCAAGTCAATCGATGCTAAACTACCGATAGAAGAACGCATCAAGCTCGCCCTAAAAAACTAGCTTAAATAAAAATGCCACCTAGAAAAAAATCGCAGGAAGAAGAGCTGTTTACTTTGGAAGAGCCGGCCGATGAGCCGGCTGAGCCCATTGTAAGGCAGGGCGCATACGGCGCTTACCGGGAACCGGAGCCCCACGGTGTACAGGAGGCGGAGCCTACTCCATCTGAAACAACTGAGAAAATTGGTGAACTGGCTGTCGAAGAAACAGTCGTGGGCAAGCTGGAGAATAAACGCGAGCGTTTTAAAGAAAAGTTTGAGGATAAGCCGTGGACGCCAAGGTTTCAGTACGAGATGACTTTGGCTTTGCAAACTCTGCCGATAGCGATACGCCACATAGCCGAACACATGCCACTGGGCAACCAGCGTGCTGTGAGGCAGATGTACGAGACAGCTATGGGCTATTCAGCCCAAGCCTGGAGGATTCTTCACGATATAAATAACGCCTATGATTTTGAGGGCGATGAAGTGCCCTCCACCGGTAGAATCCGGCGCGACTATCAAATTAGGCTGGCAGTCGCCGAACACCTACTGGCTAGAGAGTCGTTCGAGGAACTGGACTGGCCGGACCGCAGGGGATCAAAGAAGCCGGACAGAGAAAGGCGGCTAATCAAAATAGCCGACGGACTAAAAGATAAGTCAGAGGAAGAATTATTAAAAGATTGGGCTGATGCGCAGCAGAGTTTCACAAACGAAGCTGAATTCTGGGACGAACAGTTAATGAGCGTTCAGGATAGTCAGAGAGTTAAGGAAATCCAGAGCGAAAACCGAAGCCGTCGACTATAATCTACCAGATGGATCTAGCGAGTTTACCTAAGCCGTTTTTTGCCTTGGCGCCGATGGATGATGTGACTGATACGGTTTTTAGGCAAGTCATCATCGATTGCGCTAGGCCGGATTTGATGTTTACCGAATTCGTAAACGTCGATGGCCTGCAAAGTCCGGGCAGGGAACACCTGCTGCATAAGCTCAAGTTGGCTAAAAAAGAAAAGCCGGTCATCGCCCAGCTGTGGGGTCTAAAGCCGGAGAATTTTTATAAAACGACCAAAGAACTAGCGGGAATGGGCTTCGTCGGAGTGGATCTCAACATGGGCTGTCCGGTCAAAACTGTTATCAAAAACGGCGCCTGCGCCGCCTTAATTAATAATAGGCAATTGGCGGGGGAAATCATCGATGCAACCGCCAAAGCGGCAGGGGATACCCTGCCCATCTCTGTTAAAACACGGGTCGGATTTACAACGGAGGATATGGGCTGGATTGAATTTTTATTAAATAAAAAAATACTTAACATGTTAAGTATTCATGCGCGGACGGCCAAGCAAATGTCTAAAGTTCCGCCAAATTACGATTTGCTTGGCCAGGCCGTTCAACTCCGCAATTCCCTGTCGCCTTCAACCCTAATCGTTGGCAATGGCGATATTATGAACCGCACGCACGGTGAAGATATCGCTAAAAAGTACGGTTTAGATGGAGTAATGATCGGCCGCGGCGTTTTGCACGATCCGTTCGTATTCGCCGCGGCCAGCCCATGGCAGGAGTGGGGCAAGGACCAGCGGCTGGGGCTTTTTAAAAAACACATCGAGCTATTTATAGAAACTTATGATGACACCGAACGAAAGTTCGAACCGCTACGCAAATTCTGCAAACTATATATAAATGGCTTTGAGGGCGCTTCTGAACTGCGAGCCGCATTCATGGAAACAAGAACACCACAACAAGCTCTTGAATTGCTGAGGGGCTAGTTCCCCTCTGTTATACTGTTTTTTAAGGGGGCGTAGCTCAGTGGTTAGAGCAGTCGGCTCATAACCGATTGGTCCCTGGTTCAAATCCAGGCGCCCCCACCATAATTATGTTTGATAAAGTCCAAACAGTACTAAACAGCAAAACTACAAAGCAACTACTCGATGTACGGAATATTGGCCTGTATATCTTTGGCATCATTGTAGTCGCGATTGCCTGGAGTGGCGCTAAGACTGTCCAGAGCAACTATGAGCTGCAAAAGAAAATCACGACTTTGCAGCAACAGAATGCTGTTCTGTCCTTAGAGAATCAGAATAATTCATTGCAAAACCAGTACTATCAGACCCAGCAGTATCTTGAGCTGTCGGCGCGGCAAAACCTAGGTTTAGCCGCGCCGGGCGAATCAGTTTTTTTGGTCCCGCAAAGCACGGCGCTAAAATTTATCGATCCCTCCATTGGCCAAGATTCAAGCCAATCATCACCCGTTGATAATCGGAAAAGCTATGTAAAAAATCTGGAAGCTTGGCGTGATTTCTTACTCGGCCGCAAGTCTGTAACAGATTGACAAACGCCCTTTAACAGATTAAAATAACTTACGCTCTCATGTAGCTCTACGACGCGGGGTGGAGCAGCGGCAGCTCGCATGGCTCATAACCATGAGGTCGCAGGTTCGAGTCCTGCCCCCGCTACCATAAAGCCTATGTTTAAATAATCTCTTAGAATGAGGGGTATTTTATTCAAGTTTTTTACCTAAGAGATTGGACCCATCAACAGAAATATAAAGGAGACTACGACTACAAGCTCGCTGATGAATTGAAGCTTTAGAAGATTTACCTTTTTGAGTGACAAAACAAGTAGGATAGAACCAACTATCTCCAATATGAACAAGATATGGCTAAGTATATTTTTTTGTGAATGCAAAATAAGCAATAACGATATATATAAAATAAAACCAAAATAGACCATTGAAATAACATCGTGGGTGTAGTGGAATAATCTGTTTATGCTAAAAGGAACTAGCAAGTTCGCAACTAGGGTAAGTGAAATGATTATTAGAGCGCTTGCGATTTTGCTAGCAGTCGGATTACTTGAAGATAGTTCACTGCTTGCCTTGAATAGCCAAAAACTCGTTCCCAGTATCGTTAAAGCATAAGGGATAATTGTGGCTTTGGCCGTTCCGAACGTACTTATTGACCTTCCAGCCGCCACAAAGCTGGGTCTTATTAGTGCACAGATTAGTATGCCGACCATAAATGTTAGTGAACAGTATAATAGGTATCTTGTTGCTATAGGCATCTCTCATATTTATAGCACCAATCACCTTCTTCGATAAGTGGAAACCCCACCGCCTAAACTCCAACACGGCTATTTCTCCTAACCTCGTTCACTAGCTTCCACCTACTCAGTTCTCCTAAGATAAGGTTCCAATTCGAATGTACTTTGGCTACCAAGACGAAATAACAGATAGAGATTGGTTCCAAAACCAGTCTCTTTCTGATTTGCAATAATCTCACCTCTGTTAATTAAGTTCGAGTCTTGCTTGGTCATTTTGAGATAGAATATGGA
>CAZUXR010000036.1:0-3795 GCA_964624785.1 uncultured Candidatus Saccharibacteria bacterium | reverse complement strand
CCTGGGAAGCAGTAGCCGATTTTACGGTGACACAAAGGGGCGGAGTTAATATTGACGAGCTACTAAAGCACCTGTAATACCTGCTATGACCGATAAGATTAGCAAGGAATTGGCTAAACTCAGCAAGGAGCGCGAATTAGTTAAGGCTATCCTACTACAACTAAAGCAAAAAGACATAACCAGCTTACAGATCACCAAGTTAAAAGGTCATCAGGATATCTTTAGGGTTCGAAAAGGCAGGCTGCGAGTCATCTACCAACAGTTGGGGGATACCGTGAGCATTCTTGTAATTGAACGTGGTTCGGAAAAAACTTACAAAGATTTTTAAGTATAAGTTTGCGAGCGCACTAAGCTTAGCTTAATATTATAGGGATGTTACCAGATAATAATCCAGGTTCTATACCAGCACAACCACAGTCGGGCATGGCTCCTGTCCCACCGTCGCCACCCCAGGCCGTACCTATGTCGCCACCGAGCGTCTCGCCTACCCCTTTCGTACAACCGCAGCAAACCGTAGCTCAAACTACGCCGATTGCCCCACCACCGTCTCAGCAAACAGCACAAACTGTTCCTGTAATTCCTGCAACTCCACTGCCCGCAATCCCCCCTGAACCTGCACCACAAGCCGCCCAGCCAGCGCCCCCTTTATCACCAAGTTCGCCATCACCCCAGTCACAGCCGGTGGTTGCTGCTCCGCCGTCAACTTCTCGCCTACCGCAATTGTTTGATAAGTTCAAGAATAAAAAATCTTTAATTATCGCAGGTGTGGCCGCGCTACTGCTGGTGACCATGGCTAGTATATTTGCGATTTTTGGCAACCGATCGGACTACCAGCTGACCATTAATAAGTTTATTGCGGCAGAGCAAAACAACGACCAAAAAACATCCGATTCATTACTGAGTTCGGATGCCAAAGCACACTTTAAAAAAGAAGCTGGTAACGAAAGTTTTTACGCTGTTTGCAAGCAAGCCGGTGAATTTTGCACAGGCTATTTTGATAAAAGATTTTTAGCCTCTGCGACTAAAACGTATAGTGCTTATAAATCAGATAAAGGCGCCAAAGGAAAACAAATAACCTACACGGTTGATAAAGCGCTGAGTGGTGTTGGATCTGATGGCAAGTCTTGCGATAGTATTAGTAAAAATACGTTAACGATTGCGGTGGTGCCAAAGTTAAATTCATGGGTAATAAACGCGGTAGATCAAACGTCTGACTCCAATGTCCAAACTTGCCCCCAGACAAACTAGCTCGTATCGTCAAACCTTCTCGCTTCATCCGCTTTATTGCTTAAAAAAACAAAGCCAAAAGATTCTATCGTAAACCATAACATATAATGGAAGGTAGTCAAGTATTCTAACCTTTAGGTTTTTGATATATTTAAATCATGAGCGCATTTATGATTAGTCTTTTGTTTTCTGCTGGCGTAAGCGCATGGATTTACGGCAAACTGCAGCGCCAAACCGGCAATAACACCCAAAAGTCGGCGATTGCCACCGCGGTTTCTGGAGCGGTTCTGTTTCTTTTACTCTATACCGCTTTAGGCCTAACTCTTTAGGAAAAGCTGGAAGCCCATAGCCGGGAAGCGAGAATTAAGAATTGGGAATGAGGATAGCGCACTACAGATGGCGGACATCGTTCAGTATTAAGCACCATAAACCATCAACCAAAAACTATAAACCAGAATAACCTGTAAACTATTAATATGACAGACACTATTTTTACCAAAATTATCAAAGGCGAGATTCCTTGTCACAAGGTTTACGAGGACGATAAAACCTTCGCTTTTTTAGATATTCACCCTATCCAGCCAGGACAAGTTTTGGTGGTTACTAAAACGCCGGCAGAGTCATTCTTGGATTTAGACGACGAAGATTATGTGGCTTTGATGCAAACCGTCCGCAAAGTGGCGGGCAAATTGCGTCGGGTATTCCCCGATAAAAAAAGGATCGGCGTAATGATAGAAGGCCTAGATGTGCCCCACGTTCATGTGAAGTTGCTCCCTATTGATTCTGGCGATGAGTTTCGCAATGTTCCGGATGCAAACGCGGAACCGGACCACGCTGCCTTAGCCAAAATGGCCGCCAAACTAGCACTATAGTACAGATTAGCTAAGAGTCCAGGGCTTAGAGCTAAAGAGCAGTTCATTCTGAATTCTCTATTCTTAATTCCTGATTCTCTTCCTTTCTGGTATTATATGGCTATATGGGTGGAGTAGACGAGCGTACTCTTGGGAAGAGATTGCAGCTGGTACGCAAGCGTGCCGGTTTAACGCAGCAACAATTATGCCAAAAAGCTGGGCTAAGCTATTCTACGTTAGCCAAAATCGAGCGCGGCGCAATTGCCTCACCCTCTGTTTTTACTGTGGCAGCAATCGCGAATGCTACTAATGCTTCGTTAGAGGATCTGCTGGGAGTCAAAAATCCGAACGCCGTAGCCAATAACGCCAAAAAACGCTCCAAAAACGGCGTCAGTTTTGTGTATTTTGATATCAACGGCACACTGGTGCGGTTCTTTCACCGGGCGTTCGTAGAAATCGCCCGCGAAACCGGCAGACCAGCAGACCTAGTAGAGACAGTTTACTTACGTCACAGCGACGAGGTATGCAGTGGCAGTCTAAGCCTGCAAGAATTTAACGCAATATTTGCTCACGAACTGGGCGTTAAAGATTTTGACTGGCAGCAATATTACATGGGTAGCGTAGAAGCCATGCCCGGAATCGCCGAGCTTATGGAGTGGACAGCCAAAAATTACGAGGTCGGGATTTTAAGCAACATTATGCCTGGATTTATACAAGATTTAAGGAGTAGACAGCTAATTCCCGACGCGCATTACGCGGCGATAGTCGATTCGTCGGACGTGCACGCCATCAAACCCGACAAAAGAATTTTTGAGATTGCCCAAGACTTGGCCGCCGTTGACCCGGGCGAAATACTGTTGATTGATGATACCCAGGCAAATGTAAGAGCTGCCGACGCGTTAGGTTGGCATGTTTTGTGGTTTGACTACTTCCACCCCGAAGAATCTATAAAACGCATCCGCCAAACCCTAGATTTTTGATTAAAAATCTAGAGAGAAGATAGAATTTAGAATTGGGAATAAAAATCGACAAGCAGACTTTGGTAGGGGTAAAGCGCGCGATCAGGCGCGGCATCTGTACTAGCATGCCGCGCCTGTGCAGTAGCTATCAACGCGCATCGCGCCAACGCCGATAATTCTCGGCGCGTCGATTCATCTCCCGACGGTACTCATCGTAGACCGCCGCTGGAACTGACCTGGCGGTGACCTTGACGGTAACCCCGTTGAAGTCGAACCGGACCGGCGGCGCGTTGCCGTCGGGTGATGCGTTCTTCATCGACAGCTCAATCGCCGCTTTGATCGCTTCAGGGATGTCGACACCAATGTCGGCTTCCACGACAATTGACTTTATCTGGAGAGCACTCATGATGGTGCTTTTCACCTCGCTTGGTAGGTTGTCTGTTGTTGGGGTGAGCGTTTTTTCACAATCTGCTTGTCGAATAACGACCAGATGGAACACCTTTTACAGGTTCACAAAAAGTCAAACCATATTGTACATAATTAAACGTCCAGATGTCAAGTGGCGACCCTGCTCACTGTTCATCGGTCATCATTCTAAATTCTGAATTCTCGATTCTAGTCCTAAGCTTTTAGCTCATTGCTAATTGCTAGTTGCTAACTATCGATTCCTGCTTCGAAGCCGGATATTTCTTGTTTAATGCCGGCTAGCAGAGCAATTTCTTCGGCTAGTTGCTGGCGGGTTTGATCTACGATCTTGG
>CAZUXR010000035.1:0-4332 GCA_964624785.1 uncultured Candidatus Saccharibacteria bacterium | reverse complement strand
AAAAGCTTATCACCCGGGCCCGCGGGTGGGCTGCGCGAAGAAGAAAAATATCCGTCAATGACGGATATTTTTTGTGGTTTACTATGACGATATGGAATGGTGGAGATGACGGGAGTCGAACCCACGACCTCCGCAATGCGAATGCGGCGCTCTAGCCAACTGAGCTACATCCCCATAAGTTCTATATATACTATATAAATATGAAGGTAGATACACTAACTAGACAAGCAGTGGATCATACGTTGCACTGCCTGCTAGGATGCTCGATTGGCGAGGTATTAGGGATGGTCATAGCCGCGGCTCTTGATTGGTCAAATGTAGCCAGTATTATACTATCCGTCACATTGGCCTTTCTGTTTGGTTATTTATTAACGTTTCGATCAGTTTATCGTCGCTATAAGGATATAAGGCAGGCTACAAAAACGACTTTAGCTACGGATACAGCATCAATCGCCACAATGGAGATTACAGATAATCTTTTCATTTTGCTGGTGCCGGGCGCACTCAGTGCTGGTTTGTCATCTGGTTTATTCTGGTGGAGTCTCCTTGCGTCTTTGGCGGTTGCATTCGTGGTTACGGTGCCTGTAAATCGGATTATGATTTCACGCGGTATTGGCCACAGCGGCCATCATCACTAAAACAGATGGTGTAGACGCTCGGTGGTGGTCACAGGAGCGGAACCGCTACAACTAGAAGGGTCTTTTTCAGCATCTTCTTTAGCGGCATTTGATGGTATGGCTTGCATTTCACTATTCAGGCTCTCAGCTGACCCATCGCCGTAGTCGACTAATAATTTATCTGTATCGCCAATCACTAGGCCCGTAACATTAGCAATGGGCTTACCATTTACTAAAAACGATACCTTATGGGTGCCATCTGCCAGTAACAGCTGCTTGGGTGTTTTGACATACCAAGGGTTAACTTCCCAACCGATATTTTGGAAAAACTGCCCCCACGTAACTGCATTATCGTGCACGTGGACTAATCCAGCTTCGTGTTCATGCATGTGGGCTCGATCGTGAGGGGTCATATCCTCTGTAGCTGTGCAGGCAGAACCTACCTCTTCGTAATAAAAGTCATCTTTAAATTGTTCTTGCTGTCCGTTTATGAACATCGCAAAGTTTGCGTGATAATGTGTGCGGTGCGGATCGTAGGTGAAGAATCTAATTGCCATAATAATCAGCACGCCAATAAGTATTCCGCCGAGTACTAACAACCAGGATCGTTTGTCTTTCAAAATCTTCACTTGCTCCTATTATATCCTATAGATTTTTTGTATAATGACCTCTGTTCTATGGTCTTTTACAATTTCACGAAATTCCGCAGTGCAGTATTTCGTGAAATTGAGAGGAAGAGGCGACCTGAGGCTGAAGTGCTTTGGCATACTTGCAAAAGTACGCAAGCCGGCATGTCGGCTCTGACGAGGGGCATTGGCGCAGTTGGCTAGCGCGCTTCCATGGCATGGAAGAGGTCATCGGTTCGAATCCGATATGCTCCACCATTCGACTCGCTTCGCTCGCTCATGGTAAACCACGAGTCAAATGACCCTGAGCTTGTGAAGGGCCAGCAATAGACTAAACAGATAGCGGTTACGGATATTGATTAAGGTTTGGTATATTAAAGGTGTCGCACTAAGACAAATATGCAAGAAATTTTACTATTTTCATCCGCCGGGTTTTTTTACTTCCATGCCTATAGAGATTGGCTTCACTCCAAGGGCCGTTTTGATAAATGGTATCTTAGAATCGCTCACTGGTGGGACGCACCCCAGTATGAAAAACATGGTATGGTGGTTTCGGCTTTCTTGGGCACGGTCTTATTATTCGTCGCATTTTAATGCATATTCTTTATGAGGCTTAATGCATTTTTAGCTAGGGCGGGGGTAGTGTCTCGCCGCGGCGCCGACCGGTTAATTAAAGCCGGCAGAGTATCCGTAAATGGCCGGCAAGCCCAGCTGAATGATGAGGTGTCCGACGCCGACGACATAAAAGTAAACGGCCGGCGTGTTAGCAGCCAAAGTTTGCGCTACATCCTGCTTTATAAACCAGAAGGCTATATAACCACCCTGAAGGATCCTGAAAACCGGGTAAAAGTTACCGACCTAGTAAAAATAGACGAGAGGGTAGTACCTGTGGGCCGGCTAGACTTTAACACCACAGGGGCACTGTTGCTGACCAACGACGGCGAACTCACGAATATGCTGACTCATCCCAGTTTTGAAGTGGATAAGGTCTATGAAGCGCAGGTCGAGGGAACCATCACTCCAAAAATACTTGACTTGTTAAGTATTGGGGTAAAGCTTGAGGATGGCAAGACTGCTCCTGCTAGAGCAGTTAAGTTATCCGATAACAAGATTGAGCTGACCATCCACGAAGGCCGAAACCATCAAGTCAAACGGATGATGACGGCCGTAGGGCTGGAAGTTAAGAAACTCCACCGTTCAAAATACGGCCCGCTAACCTTAGACGGCCTAAAACCCGCCCGCTGGCGCGACCTAACCGACGAAGAAGTTAATAACCTAAAGTCTTAGCGATTCGTTTGTTATGATTTAAGCGATGACCGAGCAACAACTGAATGATAATCCGCTAAAACCTATCGTTAAGATTGGCGATACAATTCATCGGCCAGTTGGTTGGTGGACGCCCAGCGTGCATGTACTACTAAAGTATCTGAGTGATGTTGGCTATAAATACTCACCGCGAGTACTTGGGTTTGATGAACAAGGAAGGGAAGTGCTCAGTTATATTGAAGGCCAATCGGGCGGCGATGGCTGGGCCAAAATAATACCAGATGAAGGTTTAAAGATATTTGCGAAATTACTGCGCGAGTACCATGAAGTAATTGCTAATTTTAAACCGCCGGCTGATTCTGAATGGGCCTATAGTAAAGGCGCTCCAAAAAAAGGTGAGGTGATGTGCCACGGCGATTTTGGGCCATGGAATGTTGTTTGGCAGGGTAGTGAGCCGGTTGGTATAGTCGATTGGGATTTTGTCCTGCCAGCCAAACCGGAATATGACATCCTTTACGCACTAGAATATTCCGCACCATTTAGGAATGATGAAAATACACTGGAATGGCATCACTTTCCAGAGATACCAGATAGAAAACATAGAGTAAATGTTTTCCTAGGCGCCTACGGTACGAGCTCCATAGAAAATATCGCTCAAAAAGTTGCCAATATGCAACGCCAAGTTGGCAAATACGAGGAACAACTAGCTAAACGCGGCTTGCAGCCCCAAGTCGATTGGATCGCCAACGGAGATCTAGACCGCATTGAAGAATGGGCCGCCTGGACTGAAACCCACAAATCCCTCTTCGAATAATTTAAGTAAGTTAAAACCCTAATGCTTGCGTTAAATTGAACGTCAGGTAGTATTGCCCTATGAAATTGAGACCCGTTGAAGCTGTAGACAGCTTATCAATATTCACACCAGCTTTATTAGAAGTTACCGGCGCTCATGCCGAAGATGTTGTTAGCTTGATAGCTCAAGCTAAAAAAGACAGGGACCTGAGCGATATAAAACATCTCGAGGTTTTTGATGAGCAAATTGAACAACTTGGTCTTATTGGCGGGGAGCTTCCATGGTCGCAGCTCGTGCATTCACTACATATTAGCCTTGGGGGATTAGTACGGATAACTAGGAAAGTGAAGAAGATGGAACATTCTGAGAAAAAAACAGCCGGGTCCATGATTATCGCGGTGGCACCGAATATGCTGGAGTGGTCAAAGGTACTTGCTTATGAAATGCCAACCGAACCGTCGGCTGATGGGCCATATTGTATAGCAAGAATAATGTCTCCAGCCGAGCGGGAAGAACATGTCCGTGATCATCAAGCGGCTTATGTTGCACTGAGACCGCTCATGCAAAAGAGCCAAATACCCTACCTAATTCTCGAGCATTAAATCTCTAAACACTAGGCTCTGCGATGGCGTAAGTATCGAGCGTAGCGTTTGATGTAATCTTTCTGGCCATACCAGCTACTACGCATTTCATTTTCTAGTGCTGGAGTCGTTTTGCGGGCGGCATCAAGTACCGGCAGTTCTCGCGGCTCTTCGGCGCTGACTAAAAATTTTGGATAAGTTCGATGTTTATCTTTGACGGTCGAGAATAGATGATTAATATGTTTTTGCATTTTGAGTGTACCTTCCGTTTCTAAGCATAAGTATAGTCCTTTATCTGTTTAAAGTATAATCTGGCAATTAATTTTTTTTCCTGTCAAGACTGAGCTTAAATTCTACAAAACAAAACGGCTATAATTCTTCAAAATGCTCGAAGCCGGCAAAAAGTAGCAAAACAGTTTAGCTTATGCTATAATATGATGTAATAGTTC
>CAZUXR010000034.1:0-5446 GCA_964624785.1 uncultured Candidatus Saccharibacteria bacterium | reverse complement strand
GAAAGGCGGTATGGGGGCAACTCCATCGCGGGTTCGAATCCCGCCCCTTCCGCCAGAGCGGCTAAGGCCGTATAAGGAACCCCTTCGCGGTTCCTTATCGCCGCCGGGTGCGGAATAAATCCGACACTCGGGGCTATCTTCCGGATAAGCATGGATTTTATTATTTATTTTTTAGTCTTGTTTGGGGCCTACGCGATTGGGAGGATAAGCCATATTCTTGGTGGGCATTTGAAGGCACCACACCACTGGATGTACGGGGTGTTGGCCTTAATTGTAGGTGTTTTAACGATCAAAGATTCGTTTGGTATTTATTTGATTATGTTTGGAATCGGCCACACGGTTAGTGATTTAAAAGATATGCTTGAACTTAAGTTTTACGGGCGGGACGAGCCAGGCCCAAAAAAATTCTGGGGGATAGATTAAAGGCGTTTGGCGAAGACAAGAGCGTCAACGCGGCCGGCGCCGTGTGTTTTTAGCAGGCGTGATACTGACTGAAGGGTAGCGCCAGTGGTTATGACGTCGTCGATAAGTAAAATATTCTTGCCCTTAATGACTTTTGGTTTGCGGACAAAATAATTATCGGCCTGTTTAAACCTATCTCCTCTGATTGCGCCTACCTGCCTGGTTTGCCCGAGCCGGCCTAGAGCATTTAGAGATGTTTTGTACCGCAGTAGCCTGGCTACTTCTCTGGCTAGAAGCTTAGCGTGGTCAAAGCCTCGCTGGCGAACACGAGTAGTGGCGGTTGGAACCGGAACTACAAGATAATCCCTAAGAGTGTTAGCAGGACTTTCAGCGAAGGTTCCGCTCATTAATCCGGCGATGGAGCTCGCCGCTGCCCGCTGGTGGCCAAACTTGTACTTTTGAATCAGTCGCTGAGCTATTGTCTCGTAATTGGTAGTTATCCACACATAACGGGGAGAACCAGGCCGGCGACACGAAGTGCAAGTTCTGTAGCCTTCGCTAAGGGATCCACAGCGCCAGCAGCGCTGGCCAAAAGGCAAAATAACTCTAGTAGAGCAGTCTTGGCACAGTGTTTGTCCTTCCGACCCGCAACCGATACACTGCGGCGGAGCCAACCACCCAATCGCGGTCTCCAAAACGCTCATGTTGTAATTCTTTTGTTGTAAATGAGTATAACATGTTGCACCTGGAATGAGGGCTCAGCTATACTAGCATTAACACAAAGAATCAAATCTTTAAACAGACCTAAAACTAATACTTGGAGGGAAGAGTATGGCTCGAGGTAGCCAACCACAGCAAGACGATCTTTTGATGGGCGACGATATAACAGCCGCTTTTTTAAGCGAAGACGAGGCACCTGCCGACGCACCAGCACCTGATGATCAAACTCAATCTCCGGCCGACGAGGCGTGGGACGAAGAAGAAGTAGTAGCCGGCCAGCTGGCCGTTGATGTTTATGAGACTAAAGAAAAGCTGATCGTTAAGGGGCGCGTGGCCGGTGTTAATAAGAGCGACCTGGACGTTAGTATTTCTGATAATACCTTGACCGTTAAAGGCACTTTAAGCGCCGGTAACGAAGATGGGGTAGAGAACTACTTCTTACAGGAATGCTACTGGGGCGAATTTAGTCGAAGCATTGTCTTGCCGGTCCCAGTTAAAGAAGAAGAGATTGAAGCTGTTCTGAAAGACGGTGTGCTGACCATTAGCTTTGCTAAGGTCAAGCAAGATACCGTCAAGAAAATCGAAGTTCTCTAGACCTAGACATTGAAGCGAAACTCGACTACGTCGTCAGGTTGCATAATGTAGCTTTTGCCTTCGGTCCGCATTTTGCCAGCGGCCTTGGCCGCGGCTTCTGAGCCCGCTTCAATTAAATCCTTATAACTAACTATTTGGGCGGCGATAAATCCACGCTCAAAATCGCCGTGAATGACTCCCGCGGCTTGGGGGGCAGTAGATCCTTTTGTGATTGTCCATGCACGGACTTCTTTCTCCCCGGCGGTTAGGAAACTTTGCAGGCCAAGGCTGTCGTACGCAGCATGAATTAGTTGGACTAGCCCGCTTTGTTTCTGGCCGTAGCTTTCTAAGAGTTCCTGTCTGTCCGTTTCGTCCAGACCACGGAGCTCGCTCTCAATCTTTGCAGATATAAACAATGCATTTGCAGGAGCAACAATCCTCGCTAGCTCGGCTTTCTTTATCTCGTCGGCGAGACCATCCTCATCGACGTTAAAAATATAAATTACCGGTTTCATAGTCAGGAGCTGTAAATCTTCTAAAAACTTAGAGTCTTGACCAAAAAGTGGCTTTCCATCATCGAGGATTTTATGAGCTTTCTCAACTGCTTCTAGCATTGGCTTCAGTCTCGGGTCGGCATTTGCCTCCTTTTGCAACCTAGGCAGGCGGTTCTGGGTAGTCTGTAAATCCGCAATCGCCAGCTCTGTATTAATAATTTCTATGTCTTTGTCCGGAGTCGAAGACCCAGAACGCTGAACGTCATCGTCAGCAAACACCCTAACTACATGGCAGATGGCGCTGGTGCTGCGGATATGCGACAAAAACTGATTGCCAAGTCCTTCGCCTTTGCTAGCACCTTCTACCAGTCCGGCGATATCAACAAATTGGACGGTGGCCGGAACAATATTCTCTGTTTTATATATTTCGGCTAGCTTTTTGAGGCGCTCGTCTGGAACAGGGACTATGCCCGTATTGGGTTCAATAGTGGCAAATGGGTAGTTAGCCGCCAAAGCATTAGCATCTGTCAGCGCATTAAATAAGGTAGACTTACCCACATTTGGTAGCCCAGTAATCCCGATAGATAAAGCCATAGGAGTTATTTTAGCAATATTTGCTATTATTATCTGAGATCTAAGGAGGAAGAAAGTGCTTGATACAGCCCGAGCCCAGATTAGAAAAGCCGCAAAAAAACTTGGCATAACAGACGAAGAGTTGAAAAAACTGATAGAAACCAACGCCGAGCATACATTTGATATAGAGCTAAATAACGGCAAAAAGTTTATGGGATTCCGCGTCCAACATGATAACCGGCGTGGGCCGTACAAGGGCGGTATTCGCTTTCATCCCAATGTTGATTTTGACGAAGTCCGGGCGCTTGCAACTTTGATGACGTTTAAGACGGCGGCTGTTGGCTTACCGCTGGGCGGTGGCAAGGGTGGTATAGCCGTAAACCCCAGTGAACTCAGCGAAGAGGAGCTGGAAGAACTAAGCCGCAAATACGTAGAGAATCTGCACCAGCATATAGGACCGAAAAAGGATGTACCAGCTCCGGATGTTAATACTAATGCCAAGATTATCGACTGGATGACAGACGAATACGAAAAACTATCCGGCGACAAAACCAAGGCCAGCTTTACAGGTAAGAGTATTAAAAACGGCGGCAGCTTAGGGCGCGAAGCGGCCACTGGCCGCGGTGGCGTGGTGGCTTTTGCCGAACTGCTAAAACTGATGGGCAAAAGGAACGAAAAGCTTACTTACGCGGTACAGGGTTTTGGAAATGTCGGGGCGTACTTTGCTACTACAGCAAAGGATATGCAGCCGAACTGGAAACTAGTTGCTACCAGCGATTCATCGGCAACTCTATATTCTGCGAAAGGGCTCGAGGCTCAAAAACTGAGCGATTTTAAGGAAAGGGGCGGGCGTTTTGCCGATTTCAAATCAGCTGGTGTCGAAATCAAACCAGCCAACGATCTAATCGAGCAGGAAGTAGATGTGTTGGTTCTGGCTGCCCTAGAGAATTCTGTTACAAAGCAAAATGTCAGCCAGGTTAAGGCCAAGTATATTCTCGAGATGGCCAATGGCCCGGTTACGCAAGAGGCCGATGAGACCCTTAATAAAAAAGGCGTAATCGTTGTACCTGACATTGTAGCTAATAGCGGCGGTGTAATAGTTAGCTACTTGGAGTGGTTGCAGAATACGCAAAATGAGCACTGGACAGAAAATGAGGTGAACAGCAGATTAGATGTATATATAAAGGACAGTGTCACTAAAATGTATAAATTAGCTGCTGCTAAAAATGTTCCGCTAAAAGAATCGGCTTTTATGCTGGCAATAGAGCGTTTGATTAAGCCTAAAAAGTAGAATTAACAATAAATTAATCTATAAAATAAGCACTAAGGTTATAAGCGTTTGCAGTGATTTTAGAATAGTAATATAGTCGATTTTGTAATTAATTTGCGGCGTGTCTGTCACCACGTGAAAGCCGCGAAAAGGAGGAACGATGAAATTAGAAGTGCTTTAGCCAACCTATAACAGGTTGGTTTTTTGTTTGTTAAATTATTTTTTAAGGAGATATAAAATGAGTTCATCATCTACAAAACCACAAGTTCAAGCCGTAAGAATATTGCCGTGGGGCGAAGAAGTTTACCTTGAAATTCCTCTGCATAAAAAATCGGCCAACAAATTTTACGCGCGGCACGGAAAGACGAGCGAGGGCAGGGAATATATTGAATTTTCTAAGTTTGGCCCTAAACCCAACACCGAAAATGAAACGTATTCACAAAAGCTAAGGATCTTTAGCCCGGTACAGTGGGCAACTCTCAAGCACTATGTAGAAGGCGAGCTTTCGGACTCTGCTGGCTGGGACTTAAAAACCGCCGAAGAAGAGCTTGAAATAGCTCAGAGCCAAAACTCGGAAGTAAACGCCAGCTAAGCAAGCTTAACTGCGGCGTAGCAGGAGGCAGATTATATTTCTGCTTCCTGCGATTTTGCTGAAGCATCTTTTGCATAAAAACGTTAAGTTGTATACTTCTTATGTATGAAGTTGGCGAAAACAAAAAGGGCCACTTACTTAGTATTATCGGTTTTAGTCCTAAGCTTAGGCATCTTAAATATATCAAGAACGACTTCTGCTAACAGTAGTATCGGCTTTGCTTGGAGCTACGCCGGGCCTATTGCCGGTAAGTTTTGTATATCTATGAATGAAACGGCCGAACCGGCGGCCCATTCCTGGAGCGACAACTATCTATGTACCCCTTCGAACATTGGCTTAAGATGGAATACAGCAGGACCCATACCAGGCATGGTCTGCACTCAGTTTTTGGAAATCGCCGATCCTGATACCTGGAATGACAATTACTTATGTGCTCCAACGGACTTGGGCCTAATATGGCACTCAGCAGGCCCACTAGCCGGAATGGACTGTACGCAAATAAATGAGCCCTCCGACCCAGATACATGGAATGACAACTACCTGTGCGAGCCGCTAGCAGCACCGCCACCCCCTGCCAATACTAAGCCCTACTTTAAAGAATGGGGCGGCGATGTTATGAGTGGTGGCTGGTTCGGCAACGGCTGCGCCACCAACTCTAACTATCAAGATACAGCTACGTCCCCTGCCAGCGATAAAAACGGTGGTATCCTAGCCTTTGGAAACCACAATGCCTCTGAGAACCCGACTGGTGGAGCAAGTTCTCAATACGCAGCTTATTCAATAGGAAAAATTGAAAAAAACGATTCAATAAACGGTTATTTT
>CAZUXR010000033.1:0-7484 GCA_964624785.1 uncultured Candidatus Saccharibacteria bacterium | reverse complement strand
AAATGCTTCGTCGGCCTATAGGTAATTTGCTGCGACTGACAACTAGGATGGTCCTAATTGCTTACTAACTTAGATATTGCAGATATCTTTGGGTATTTGTCTAATAATGATTCTACAATCTTGTGCGAATTTTGCGGTACGTTCAGCCAGGTTGTAATACGATTCATTGCTCATTGATTCATTGCTTGGTGATTGGCGTTTGCGATTTGGTTACTTTGTCCGTTACAGTCCTAAATTACCGAGCGCGCCCATCATTGGCTGCATTTTTTCGGCTGCTAGTTTTTGACTTTTGCTGATCGCTTCTTTTACGGCTTCTTCTACCCAGCGTTCCAGCTGGCCAATGTCATCCAGGTCGATTGCTTCTGGGTCGATGTGGATAGCTTTAATTTTTTGTTCTCCGGTTATTTCTACTTTTACTGCTCCGTCGCCGGTTTCCACTGTAATTATTTCTTTTTGTAGCTCTTTTTGTAGTTTGCGTGCTTTTAAAAGCAATTTCGTTTGGTCTAACTTACTCATTATTAACTCCTATAATTTATTAACTATTTTATCACGTATGTGGTTTTTGTCTCTGGCGTGTTGGGCCAAGCCATTAGGCTATATCGAACTCCAAAACCTACATGAAACAAGACAAGAGCTCCTATTAAAAGCAGCGCATAAGCTTGCGGCAAAGGATTGCGCGGAAAAATCTTGAACCACTCCACATACAGATATCGCAACCCAGCAGCAATAAAGAACGCTAATGCTGGCAAGCAAAGAACTAAAATCAGCAAGTTATTGTTCAAGGTCGATAGAGTAGTAGCTGTAGCTACAACAAACAAGAAAGATACAGCAAATTTGCGAGCTTTTTTTAGCATGGCGTAAATTCCAAAAAATCCTAAAACTATTTGGACAACGTCCAAGACTGGCAAGCGCGAAATGATTTCTGGTATGTGACTTCGCGTGTGAGCGACCAGCCCAAGACATGTCCATACCAGTGACTTCGCAAAATTAACAGAGAAAATTTGTGGCATTGTGGCTGGCAAAAGCAAAAGGTCTTTATATATGGAAGGATTTTTGTAAATCGCCATCCCCAGTGGCGTGACAAGAATAATAAATAGTACAACTCCTGCAAAAAACCACAAATTATTAATCTTACCGATGACTTCTATTACATTTTTTGCGCCGATTAGTAACATTAAAATAAGCAAAATTAATCCGCCAGGCACATAAGCACTTAGCGCGCTGGCAACAGCAAGAACCAGCCACGGCAGAGCCTTGTTTGTCTCTGTCCTACTAAGCCATTCCCAAGCGGCGTACGCACTCACCGGCGCCATTAGCATTATAGTGGCCGTTGCACTGCGGGATAAGTTTACGACAAGCGGTGTCGAGGCAAATATTAGTGTAGAGAACAGTGCAATATTAGCGCCAAACCAGCATTTTATAATGTAGTAAAAGCTCGACAAGAAAATAACGGCAAAAATAAGCGAGGCACTGCGCATCCAAAACGCACCGGACTCGCCGGCGCTTATAAAGGCATATTGCACTAATCGGTGAGGAGCGTTAATCGGCTTATCTATGATTGATTGTAGTGAGTGATTGCTAGTGCGAACTTGGGCTTCTGGCTTACTAAGTCCCGGGGTAAGTGAACCAATGTGCCAGAAGTATAAAAAGAATAATACTGCCGCGAACACTAAAACGATGAAAATATTTTTCAGGCTTCGATAGTTTGCCAATCCCGCCAAACGTTTAAACATAGGAATAGTATAGCAGTTTGACGGTTAACTCTCGAATGGTTGATCGTGGGTAGTGTCTAGATCCGTTAGGCGCTGGCGATCGCGGTCAAAGAATAGCTCAAGCTTTCCGACCGGACCGTTACGGTGTTTTTTGATGTGTAGTTCGGTTATGTTTGGATCGGCGTTGTCGTCGTAATATTGTGGGCGATATATAAACGCCACAATGTCGGCGTCTTGTTCGATTGATCCAGACTCGCGCAGGTCAGCTAGCTGAGGAATCGGCGGTGTGCGGCTTTCTACAGAACGATTTAGCTGGCTTAAGGCGATAACCGGTACGTTTAACTCGCGAGCTAAAATTTTAAGGCTGCGGCTAATTTCGCTAATTTCCTGCACTCTATTAGATGTCGAGGCAAAGCGTGACCCTCCGCTCATAAGCTGAAGGTAATCGACCATAATAACTGCCAATGGGTGTTGGTGGTGCAATCGGCGAGCTTTGGTGCGCAGGTCGCTTACTGTTATGCCGGAAGTATCATCGATAAATATTGGCGCTTCGGCTAGTTCGCCCATTGCATTACTAATTTTTTCGAAGTCCTGGTCGGTCAAGCCATCGCCTGTACGCAAGCGCCAAGCTTCTACGGCCGCTTCTGCCGACAGGAGTCTATCAACTAGCTGCTCCTTACTCATTTCTAGGCTAAACAACAGCACGGCGCCCTGTTTAGCTTTCGTGGCGACATTCAGAGCAATGTTAAGCATTAGGGCGGTTTTACCCATTGACGGGCGTGCGGCGAGTACGATTAAGTCTGATCGTTGCAATCCAGCGATTTTTTTGTCAAGGTCGCGCAAGCCAGTCGGAATGCCGCGGATTCCACCTTTGTTGTGGTGCAGATCGTCCAGCCTGTCAAAGCTGTCGCCCAAGATCGACTCTAAGCTAGTTATATCTTGTCGGACATGTTTTTGGCTCACTTCAAATAGCCTGGTTTCGGCTTCTTCGATAAGCTCCTGCAAGCTTTTGCTTTCGTCTGACCCGATATTGGCAATATCCTGAGAAGCGCTAATTAATCGGCGGCGCACGGATTTTTCGGCGATAATTTTTGCGTACTGTTCTAGGTGAGCGGCTGTGGGGACAAAATTGGTCAGTTCTGTTAGGTAGCTGGCACCACCGACTGCTTCGAGCTTTTTAGAGCTTTTAAGCTGTTCGCTCAAAGTCAAAATGTCTAGTGGGCTACGTTTATCGTAAAGAGCTCTCATGGCCGCAAATATTGCCTTATGTTGAGGGTCTATAAAATCATCGGCAATTAGCATGTCGCCAATTTTTACAAAACCATCGGCATCAATAAGCAAGCTGCCTAGCAAGCTTGCTTCTACGTCTAGGTTTTGCGATGCTGCGCTTTGATCTGGTTCTTTACTCACTTTACGCTCCATTGCGAGCGAACAGGATTAGCTGCCATCACTAGTTTAGTGATCGCTATAAACCATAAACCATAAACCATAAACCTGCCGCTCATATATTTAGGATTCTAGCACTTCGGCGGCTGGGAAGATATTGCTAATCGTTTTTAAATGTTCGTTTGGGCCATCTGCTGGTTTGGTAAAAGATTCAGGCGTTAATTCTGGCTGTGGCTCCCCAATTCGATCAGAACTAAACGCGGATTTGTCTACAACTGTTTCAATTCGAACATTGCTGCCGCTAACTTCTTCTAAAATTTTACCCAAGGCCTCTTTATTTTTTATATTTTCTACCTTTTTTTGGTGCAGCGGGAACTCAAAAGCCAGGGTCAAAATTCCGGCGGAGTAGCTTGGGACACACAACCTTAGGGCTGTATAAAGTGCCGCGGCTTCTTTTTTTACCCTATTCTGAACTTGTGGCCAAAGGCTCATGTCGAAGGACGTTTTCGTTACTGATTTTTCCTTCGCTTTTTTCGCAGCAACCTCCTCGACTATTTCTGATTCTGTCGGTTTAACTCCGGGCATTTTTGCTTCCGTGGATTTACGGATTGTAAAAATGTTCGGTTTGATTACTGGTTTTGGTTGACTGGACTCTAGTAAACATAACTCTAAAACCTGAACAGGCTGAGAACTCCCCGGCACATCCAAAAGGGCTCTTAGTAGCGAAACATTCGAGGTTTTGTTTTCTATTATTTTCTGCCGTAGCTTTTTACCCAAACCAGCAGCGATTGCACCAGCGGTCACTCCGTGAGCGTAAAGCTCTTCTAGGGTACTTAAAACACTGGCGCTGTCTCCGGATTCCAGCTGACGCAAAAGATTGTCAACAGAAGAATCAGGCGGCAAGCCTAAAAGTTCGCTGACCTGAACGTGATTAATTTGCTTAGATGTTCCAGCTAATTGGTCGAGCATACTTATGCTGTCACGGAAACTGCCCTGGCCGTGCTCTGCAAGAAGGTCGAGCGCTTGTTCGTCAATATCTATCTTTTCGTTTTTAGCCATGGTTTTTAGGTGCTTGGCGACGTCGCTTTTACTAACCGGTTTAAAACTAAAGTGCTGAGTGCGGCTAATAATTGTCTCTGGCAATTTATGAACTTCTGTTGTGGCTAGGATAAAAATACAGTGCGCCGGGGGTTCCTCGAGCGTTTTGAGTAGAGCGTTGAACGCCTCTTTGGTGAGCATATGAACCTCGTCGATTATGTAGACTTTGTACTTAGCAGAAGTTGGAGAAATATGCACTTTGTCGCGCAAATCGCGGATTTCGTCTATGCGGCGGTTACTGGCGGCATCTATTTCTATGATATCCAAGTGAATTGACTCGTCCTCGTAGGCTAGATCGTTAACGGCGTGCGCCAAAATTCTGGCAGCACTGGTCTTACCAATCCCGCGCGGCCCGGTAAACAGGTAGGCGTGGCTAATCCGGCCATCTTTTAGCGCATTCTTAAGAGTCCTAGTTATGTGCTCTTGACCAACTAGCTCATCAAAAGATTTAGAACGATATTTTCTGTATAATGCCTGCCCCATCGCCCCCATTATACAGGGTATAATGGGGGAAACTCTAATACCTAATTTCTAATATCTAAAATTGACAAATTTATTCATTAAAAAATTCAGAATTGTTTAGAAATTCGATATTTTTTAGAGTTTAGAGGTTAGAATTTCGATATTGAAGCTTTACAGGGCGGCTTCGATTGCGGCCCACTCTGCGTCGATGCTGGTATCTTCTGGGATATTAACGCTAACTTGGTCGCCTGATTTTGCTTTAAAGTAAGTGACGCTAGCTAGTAGCACTCGGTATTGTTTGCCGTCGATTTCTACGTAATAATGCCCGTCTTTTTGCTGTAAGATACCGACTAGTTGCTTGCGTGGGATCGGGCCGATTTGCTTGTACAAAAATGTGCCGTCTTCGGCGATTGTAAGTTTTAGGATATCGCCTTGAACTAGTTTAGACTTACTGGCGTAATTTGCAGGAACCGGGTAGTTTTTGCCGTCGCTGCCCATCATATTCTGACCGTCAAAAACACCCTCTATAATTTTCCCGAGGGATTTATCTTTGACTTGTTCTGCCAGCACTGAATCGTCACCAACTAAGCTAACTAACAACTCCTTAGCTGCCGCCATGTTGGTTTCGGCGTCATCTAGTAGTGCTTTTAATCTTTTTATCTGTTTTTCAGGTATGTCTGCCATGTTTTTTCCCGTTTTTAGTCCCCGTTTGTCTTTGTTAAAAGATTTTACTCTCTTATCACAAAACTACCACAGGATAGTCCGGGTGTCAAAAACAACCACGGACCATCTGTGGATAAGCTTATGTTAACTCTAGCTAAGTTCTACTGTAGCGCCGGCTTCTTCAAGAGTCTTTTTGGCTGCTTCAGCTTCGTCTTTAGGAGCCTTTTCTTTAACAGCTTTTGGTGCGCCGTCTACGATAGCTTTAGCTTCGCCTAGTCCTAGGCCGGTTATTTCTTTAACTGCTTTAATGACAGCAACTTTTTGCGAACCGGCGTCTTTAAGTATGACATCGTATTCACTTTTTTCGTCTGCTGCTGGGCCGGCATCGGCTGCTGGTGCGGCCATTGCTACGGCTGGAGCTGCGGCGCTTACGCCCCAGTATTCTTCTAGAAACTTAACGAACTTGCTAATTTCTAGAGCGCTTAGCTTGTCTAGCTGATCAACTAATGTCGCGAACTGCTTTGGAACTTCTACTTTTTCTGTCTTATTCTCTTCATCTGCCATAATTATTTCCTTTCGTTATGGTTATTTGAACTGATTAATTTCCTATACTCTCGGCCCTGGCGTTTAATACGCCGAGCACACCACGAACATTTCCTGCCAGTACATTAACGAATCCGCTAATTGGTGCGGCAATTGTACCGACCAATTGCCCACGCAACTGTTCTTTGCCGGGCAAAGCGGCAAGCGCTTTAATGTCGGCTGCACCTAAGAGCTGGCCGTCGCTAGTAAGGCCTGCGATTAATTCGATCTGCGGAGCGCTCTTGGCAAAGTTAGCCAAGTTTTGAGCTGGTGCTAGCTCGTCAGTAGTGTTAAACGCGTACATGAGCTGGCCTTCTAGCATGCTAGTGTCCACATCCTTGAACTTATCGCTGGCAGCTAGTGCCTTCTTGAACAGGCGGTTTTTTACGACTTTAACGTGGGTGTCGCTTTCTCCCGCCAGCTTGCGAAGTTCCTGCAATGATTTGACGGTGGTGCCTTGATATTTGGCTACGACCGTTAATTTAGAGCTCGCCAGCAATTCGCTAACTTCTGCTATAAGTTCTGCTTTTTTATCTTTACTTAGTGCCACTTGTTTGAACTCCTTATTTGGTAAGTTCTTTATAAACTAACTTATCGACCGTTATGAGCCAAAAAAAATAAAAAATCTTTGGCGGCTAACCAAAGACATCTAAAGCGATTGCAATTGTTCAAATTGATCCTCGGTAGCGTATTAAGGCTATTTAAAGCAACCTGCTACTGTCTTTGGTTTAACATGTTTAATGTTACACCAGATGGGCTAAGGGGTCAAGCTCAGATTTATCGGTAACGGATAGCCTACATATTGCAAGCGGTAGCAATTATAGTTGTGGGGTTAGTGTATAGGCTCTTGTCGTTCTTCATTCTGCGAGGTGTCAACCAATAATTCTTCTAGTTGCTCCTTGGACAAGCTTAGTAAATCAGGTGGATATCCTAGCGACCCTTCTGCGCTAGGAAGAACTATATCTGCTTTGCGAGTTAGCAGTTCACCTACTTTTTTTACACTTTCCGTGCAATCTCTGTGTGGTAATAGTTTTTCTAAGAAACTCATCTACCTTTGCAGTATATCATTCAAGACTATCTATAAGTATTACTTGGCCTTCATTTCTTTCTTCGGCGACGAGATCTGTGAGATTTACCAAAATCTTTGGGGCGCGTGTTCTGGCTTTTTGGCTCCTGCTGATTAGGTGGCGCCACCGGCTCTTTGTAAGCAGACGTAAGTATTGGGTGTAGTTCCGATGATCGATCTCTCATTGTAAGGATTATGCGTTTGGCGTTTTTATCTTTTGGAAGGCTAGTATTCCACAGTTTCCAGGCGTTTAGATGCATTAAAACCCTACCCTTGTGGCCGGATAGATGGGCGTAGGGCTCGTTAAGATCGCCTTTGAGCGCGTCGGCTAGCCGCTCGCTTACACCTATACTTTCGAGCGCACTCTGTTCAGCCGATAGCATATGTCCAAGAGTGATCGTTGGTTTTTGCAAATGTATCGACTCAAAAAAGATCGGAAGAGCGTCGAGAAGGGAAAGAGTTTACGTACTTGTGTAGATCTAGGTGGTCCCCGGAACAATAAAAAAAAAAGGGGG
>CAZUXR010000032.1:0-7573 GCA_964624785.1 uncultured Candidatus Saccharibacteria bacterium | reverse complement strand
TGCATGGTGGGCGAACCCGAATGTATTTTTCCTGAAGGTTTTCATTTTTGTTCTTGTTTTCTGTTTTTCCGAAGTTATATCTAAAGCATAAGCAAAATTGGAATCTTGTCAATGGTCGTGTATCAAATATAAGCACCGTAAAGTGCTTAAGCTTGGTGGGGGTGGTTGGACTTGAACCAACGACCAATCGGTTATGAGCCGACTGCTCTAACCACTGAGCTACACCCCCTCGAAACATGCGCACCGCCAGCCAAACTGTCAGCAAAGCTGCAGCTTTGCTGGGCTTTTGGCGCATTGCGGCGTCAGCTACGTCTGTCGCTCACTCGCGGTATGTTAATACGGCTCGTTCGCTCCTCCTTGCTTCCTTGCACTGCATCCAAATGCGCATGTTTCGACTGAAGGTAACAGAGGTAATTATAGCGTATAATATGGCCTGGATGTTCGAAAAAATTCAAACCGTCGTAAACAGCAAAACCACTAAGCAGTTGCTCGATGTGCGGAATATCGGCCTTTATATCTTTGGTATCGTTGTAATCGCGATTGCCTGGAGCGGCGCCAAGACCGTGCAGAGCAACTACGAGCTGCAAAAGAAAATCACGACTTTGCAGCAACAAAACGCTGTCTTATCTTTAGAGAATCAGAATAATTCATTGCAAAACCAGTACTATCAGACCCAGCAGTACCTTGAGCTGTCGGCGCGGCAAAACCTAGGTTTAGCCGCGCCGGGCGAATCAGTTTTTTTAATCCCGCAAAGCACAGCGCTAAAATTTATCGATCCCAGCATTGGCCAAAATTCAGGCCAATCATCACCCGTGGATAGTCGGAAAAGCTATGTAAAAAACCTGGAAGCATGGCGCGATTTCTTGCTCGGCCGTAAGTCTGTAACAGATTGACAAACATCATCTAACAGATTAGAATAACTGTTGCTCTTGTTCTTTATCCGAAGACGACGCGGGGTGGAGCAGCGGCAGCTCGCATGGCTCATAACCATGAGGTCAGAGGTTCGAGTCCTCTCCCCGCTACCATGCATAAGCATTTTAGAACTTTTCTGATACGATTAATTTATGAAGAGACAAGCTGGTTTTACTGCTCTTGAGGGATTGTTAATACTGGTTATTGTAGGAATAGTTGGATTTACAGGCTGGTATGTGTATCAATCAAGGAACAAAACGAATAGTTTATATAATTCCTCCGCAAGTGTAGGCTCAAACATTCCTAAGCAAACAATCACTAACTTTGCAGGATGTAAAAGTTCTGCAGGGAGTACGATTCAACAGACTTATCCGGAAGTATGTGTCACCAAAGATGGCAAAAGGTTCACGCAGTAATTAACTCATTACAACTGCTGTATGTGGTCGGTAGTTTCTAGGTACGTCTACTAAGGGGAGCCAAAACATTACTGTGCTTGGGAATATCCTTCCATCTAGCCAATTCTGCCCTGATGTTGTTCTAGTTCGAATGGAATTGGACTACCATAAAGCTGCTTAGGCCAAGTAATTCTACGAGGCTTTTTTAAGTAGCTTAATTTAGTTTGTTGACGTGGATGTAGTCTACGAGCATTGAATATGGACCGTCGCCGGCAATTGTGTGGCCCCAACCGCCCATATCAAGGTCAATGACCGCAACCTCTTTATATGTAGTGAGGTCGGTGGCACCAATTTCAGAAGCGAGTATTGTCTTAACTTTAACCCCGTCGAAGTAATAGTCGACATGGTCTTTATATACGGCAGCTCCATATGTGTGGAAGCCATCGCAGAGATTTTGGGTGGAATTTTGTGGAACCAAATACGATGTCGAAGTGATATTGGCATCCCAGTTGTGAAGCGTTACATTGTATTGGGTCGGCTGTCGGCCGAGCTGTTCATTGACGTCGTTCTCCAGACCACCACTGCCGTCGGGATAGGCCCACTCCCAAATAGGGGCACTCCATGTGCCGAGGCCGCAAGCAACTTTAGCCCGTGCTTCTAAGTATCTCTGCCCACTGTAGCCATAGGGACGGCCGCCAGTTATTTCGCCGCTGTGCCACCCGCCGCCCGGGTTTCCGGCTGTATCTTCGGTAGCTGTAATGACCAGATTGCCAGAGCCATCCTCGGAAACATTCTTCGGATCCCATCCGGCCCATCTCATAGTGCTGTGGGTCAGGTAGGTTTTCCCAATCCACTTAGTAGTTGAAAGATCCGTAGAGTGATCAGGCTGCGTTCCGCTTGCGCCGTTGAACTCATCGCCAAAGAGGAGTGCGCCAAGCGGTAAACCGGAACTAACGGTTACTGTCACACTATTAGTACCTGTGCCGCCTGGACCAATACAATCTAGTCTATAGGTAGATGTGTTGTTTAGAGCACCGGTTGAGGTTGAACCAGTGGTTGGCTCTGAACCACTCCAGGCACCTGAGGCCGTACAGCTGGTTGCGTTAGAAGCAGACCAATTTAGGGTACTGGACCCTCCCGGACTAACAGTGGTCGGGTTAGCGCCCAGCGCCACTACTGGGGCTGGAGTCGGCGGCGGCGTGCCGTAAAAGTTACTGACATCTACGTCCAGGGTTCTGGCGCAGTTTGAGTCGGCATACAAATTGGTGAAGTTGATAGTTAAACTATGGCTGCCACTACCTATGTTAGTTGTGGCCGAATAAGCCGTCCAGCTTGTATTGCTGACAGTTGTGTTACTTATCACTGCGCTGCCATCAACACTAACGGTCATCTGTGGTGAACCGTTACAAACTACAGACTTGGCCATAACTGTTAGAGACGTAACGCTCGAGCTAAAATTAACTGTGCCAGTAAGAGTTAGATTTGTTGGCGGGGTACCGGTGCCATTACTGACCTTGCTTTCCAGTGACGTCCAGGTATTACTATCTACTACTCCATTAGCTGTTAAGGAATTGTTTTTCTGGTAGGTTGTAACAGCGGTGGTCGTCAGCGGTCCATCGCTTCCGTTATATTTCAGGCCAGCGTTGTCGTATAGGTTTAAGAAGTACTGCAGACGGTGGATGCAATTGTAGCCTCCAACCGGATCATTCATACCCTGCTGCAGGGTTGGGTGAGCAGAGCAGGGATCTTGCTTAGACATCGTATTGGCCTTAGCCTCTAGTGACGTCCAGGTTTTACTATCTACTGTTCCGTTGGCAGTTAAAGAGTTTCGTTGCTGGTATGTTGTTACGGCAGCGGTTGTCAGCGGGCCATCGCTTCCGTTAACTTTCAGGCCAGCATTGTCAAAGGCGTTTAAGAAGTACTGTAGACGGTGGACACAATTAAAGTAACTGAGGTAAGAACTACCAAGAGGGTCAAGAGTGCCCTGTCCAAAAACGGGATGATTAGGACAATCATAAGAGTTGGCGACATACGCACCGGTAGGTGCCGGCGAAACTAAAGCTACTGCTTTACCACCGGATGCTGCGGTGTCCGAAAAAATACTACCGCCAGCAGGTAGTTTCATCTGTTCAGCCTCCAGAGAAGTCACCAAGGGTGCAGTCGCGAGCGAATGCACGATAAAATAGCCAATCGCACCAAAAATAATTATAAATATTGCCAGCTGCGACATCGAAAATTGAGACGAGCGTTTTAGTTTGCTGAACCAGTTTTTAGAAGATTGTTTGTCCGTTTGTTCCATTTGTAGTTTTTGCTCTCTTTTAGACTTGGCCATTTGGCTTTTTTATACTTAAGCTTAATTATCTATTAAAATTGCAATATTTCAAGAGTTTTTGTCCTTCTCGCCTGAGGAGTGTAAACAGTTGAACTCTCTTGGGCGCTACTTCTACTGGCTAACCCGCTAAGATAACGTTCCAGCCGCCGGCTGGCGGACGAATGTACTACCAGCTTTGTTATTATTTAAAGGAAATGGCTACAAAATACAAAGCCCCACTTGGCGCATCCCTTGTTGTTGTAGCTTCCTTTTTCTATGCCATTTGGCTTTTTTATACTTAAGCTTAATTATCTATTAAAATTGCAATATTTCAAGAGTTTTTGTCCTTCTCGCCTGAGGAGTGTAAACAGTTGAACTCTCTTGGGCGCTACTTCTACTGGCTAACCCGCTAAGATAACGTTCCAGCCGCCGGCTGGCGGACGAATGTACTACCAGCTTTGTTATTATTTAAAGGAAATGGCTACAAAATACAAAGCCCCACTTGGCGCATCCCTTGTTGTTGTAGCTTCCTTTTTCTATGCCAGTTATGGCATCTGGACGAAGCTCATGGGCAATTTCTTTGACGGATTTACCGCTACGGTATTTCGCAGCATTCTTGTTGTCGCAATTCTAATTCCGATAGCATTATTTAGAAATTCCTTCCAGCCTCTGCGCCTACGGCTTAACTGGCCCTTTATTGTTGGTATGTTTGTTTCTTCTCTGTTTACCTGGGGACCTTTATATTACGCCATCTTGAATGCGGGGATAGGCATTAGTCTCGCTATTGCATACGCAAGTATCGTAATAAGCCAGTTCTTTTTTGGTTGGCTGTGGGCTGATGAGAAATTTACCAAGGATAAGGCTTTATCGGCCATCATCGGAATTGTTGGATTGGCGTTAGTATTCTCACCAACTACCAAAAGCGTGGGCTGGCTGGCGTTAATCGCCGCCTTTATAAGTGGAATGACTTCGGCCGCTAATGCTGTATTAGCAAAGCAGATAAAATATAACGCTACTCAGTCTACTATTGTGCTATGGGGAGCGGGCATCTTCGCAAATATTTTAATGGTTGCTTTGTTGCATAAACATTATCCATCTGTTGGACGGCAGGTCCAGTGGCTATATCTTGTCCTGTTCTCGATCGCTTCTGTAATTGCTTCTTGGTCACTCGTAAGAGGCGTCAAACTTATTGACGCGGGCGCTGCTGGGGTGTTGGGGTTATTGGAAATAGTTTTTGGAGTTATTTTTGGCGTCGTTTTATTTAGCGAGCACATTGGTTCTGTAGCGTTAATAGGTATGTTAGTTATCATTGCCGCAGCGGCAATACCATACCTCAAAGATTACAATGCGCAACTAGGAACTTTAGAATAAGGTTCTAGTCCTGCCCGGTCTGTACGTTATTTTTCTGAACGGATTTTAATCATTGTTCTTAAGTTTGTGAGGTACGGAATAGGATTTACCTTTGGATGCTGTTGCAGATAGCCAAGATGCTTTTCTTGGAAGGTTATTAGGCGAACCGACTCACCATCTTCCTTTACCAGGCTCACGCGAGTATCTAGATCAGAATCATTTTCCATCAGAATCAACTCCTGCCTAATAGCATCCTCTTTTAGATGAATAGCTTTGGCAGGTATTTCCCAATCCCGGCGGTTCATATCATTTAACTTTAGGCTGCTTGGGCTTCTTGACTTCTTTGCGGCCTTTATCTTTTGACATTAATAATACCTTTGGCTTCCGCCTATAATTAGTTTAGTTGCCATGATAACTCCTTGTTTATTCGGAGTATCTGATACTTCCAGTGAGCTGCTCCAAACGTTCTTAAAATAAATCTAGAACTATCTACACACAGTAAAAGCAGCGTTTTCTAGTAGTATAAGCTTACCATTTTTTGAGCAATATCTCCAGTTCTACCACTTGCCGGTGGAGTAAGCTAACAGATTAGTCGGTTGGCGGTGGAACGGACTCTAGCTACCGAGCATAGCACTAATCTTCAGTGTTTTTTTGTTGGCGAATTCTCCCCAGCATCATACCGGCCGCCGAAGTGGCGATAGCTCCATTAAGCATAATTGCGTAGTCGGCGGTGCCTGGGACAAAACGTTCAGCTGCCAGACTGCCTGCATAAATCCAACCCGTTGCGGCATCGGTGATGGCATGAAGCTTGCTGTCGTCATGTGCGTGCCCAACAGCTTCATCGGAATCTTCATGGTTTGCCGAGTGTGCCTTAAAAGCTACTCTAGAATTTGCGGCTGCAGCTACTATGGCTACAGCTATGGCGGCATCTGAAGCGTCTTCGTTTTTGCTCTCGACGGCGTGATAAGCGGCACCGCCGAAGGCGGCCAAGCTTCCCGAAGCCAGAACCCACGCCGCTACCTTTCTCAGCCTTAGCGACCTGGCTTTCTCCGCATCCATAGCCCTTCTTTTGGCGAAGAAAGAAATAGTGTCGGCAGAGTTATGGAAAGCTTCGCCTATAAAGCCGATGTTTCCCGTGAGGGCTGCAGCTGTAGCTTCGCCCATGGCTAACGCGGCATTCCACTTAATTGCCGATTCTGCCGCCTGGCGCGGACTACAATGCTCTAAAACACTCTTAGACACTACACTGTTATACAATTAATGAATTAATTTGTAAACTATACGATCCTGCTAAACCTTTTAAGTCAATAGCTTAAAAGGGTACAAGTGCCGTGTTAATCGCAGCAGTATAGCTAACCTGTTATTATGCTTATGCTAGGTAATCAAAAAGAAAGGGTGCAGAAATGGCACGCACAGAGAGAAAAGCAATCGATAAAGTCCTGGTATTTCTTGGCTTAGTAACAACAATTGTGCTGTTAGCGGTTGGAGGATTAGCTTGGTATGGGTATCATTTTGCGACAAACCAAGTAACCACTGAACTATCCTCACAGAAGATATATTTCCCACCTAAGGGGAGTGCAGCTATTTTGGCGCTGCCCGCTGCCGACCAGGTCCAAATGAACAAATACGCCGGTCAGCAGCTAGTCAACGGTCAGCAAGCGAAAGTTTACGCGAATAACTTTATCTCAGTTCATTTGAGCGAAGTTGCCGGCGGCCAAACCTATTCTGAGGTCAGCACGGCCGCCCTAAAAGACCCGACCAACCAAAAGCTCCAGGCTCAAAAAGCGGTTTTGTTCCAGGGGGAAACGCTACGAGGCCTGTTGCTTGGCGATGGATATTCTTACTGGACCTTTGGAATGATTGCTAAGTGGGTAGCGATTGCCTCCTTTGTTGGTGCCGCTGTTATGGCAATCCTTGTTTGGTTAGGCTTGATTCACATCGCTCGAGTCCGATAATTTCTAGGTTTGTTCCATCCGCCAGCCGGCGGATGGAACACTATCTTGGCAACCAAGTTAATCTAGGTGCGAAACTTTTTTTACGGTCTACCACCAGCCGTGGGCAACCCAGAAGGCGTAGGCGCCGGCCCAGCCGCCATACTTAGCCGAGTAAGCGGTAAAGAAGGCGTTCTGGCAGGCGTAATCGGCGCCACAATAGGAGATTTTACTAGCCGGGCAGGCCTGGCCGATACCGTAACAGCCATTAGGGCTCATAGCCGTCGTGCGGCAGCCTGACTCGTGCGTATAGATGAAGTTAGCATACGAATTGTCACCACAACCAGAAACCGGTGCCGATTGCACGACAGTTGGTTGGCTAACGGCCGGCTGGCTAGCTGGCTGTGACTGTACCGACGACTGCGTCGGAGCAGTGACTGGAGGCGTGGCATCCGCCGGCAATTGCCGGTCGGCCAATTGTTCAGTTGGATCAGGTATACGCAAGCTATCGCCCGGATAGATTAAATTCGGGTCGCTAATTTTATTATTAGCATCAAAAATCCTTACATAAGTTGAGTTATGCGCAGAAGCGATGCCGGAAAGGTTATCTCCCTCGGCGACGGTCACCATGACCGGAGCTTTAGCTTGATTTTTAGTCTGCCCGGTTTGCGCCT
>CAZUXR010000031.1:0-7799 GCA_964624785.1 uncultured Candidatus Saccharibacteria bacterium | reverse complement strand
TAAATACTTTGTTCATCGCACGGGCGTAGGTGGTGGCATCCATCTGGATTCCTTCTACTACACCCCAGTCTTCCTCGTTGTTGGGCGAGAAAAGCCCGAACTGTAGGCGTTCGGTGTTGCGCGCATAGTAGGCAGCCGAAACTACCATTTCGACCCATTCGTCCTCGTAGGCTGGGTTGAGCGTGTGGTTTAGTGGATCTCCAGGATTAGCCATCATCCATGCCGGACCTTTGCCCATAAAGTCGAGTATAAGGTCGTTGGTAATACCCTTGCTGTTTAAGTAGCTCATGGTGGACCAAAGTTCTTGGAATCGCGGGCTGGAATAAATGCTGTTGTAGTAAGTCCAATTGAAGGTGGACGGGTCGGTATCGTCGTTAGTCGCTTCCCAGTCAGCTTGTTCTTCGACTACTCGCCAGAGTGTAGATCCGCCGCTTATTAGACTATCTATTGCTGGCTTGAGTTCGCCGTTGTCCCAGCTGGCGGCGTTGGCGCTGGTGCCGAATCCGTCCATGGTTTGGAAGCGCTGAAGCCCGTCGATCGATAAAGGCGTTCCGCCCCCGCCAGCATTGTTAACGGTTACCGACACAACGACAGAAGTAGTGCTGTTGCCAGCGGCATCGCGGGCCACGACAGTTAACTGATGGCTGCCGTTAGTGGCACCTGTGGTGTTCCACGATACTGAATACGGGCTGCTTGTATCTTCGGCGCTTAAGTTGTTGCCGTCGAGTTTAAACTGAACCCCTGCTACTCCTACATTGTCGGTGGCAGAAGCCGTAACATTTATAGTGCCGCTCACGGAGGTACCGCCGGCTGGCGCTGTCACTGCAACATTGTTTGGCGGAGTCGTGTCGGCTGCGGCGGTTGTAACAAATGTATTGTCAGCAGAGGTAGCTAAATTGCCGGCCGCGTCTTTGGATTTAACTCTGTAATGGTAGGTTGTTCCAGCGCTCAAACCGTTTAAAATCTGGCTATGACTAGTAACAAGTGTGGAGTTTAATGTCGTGCTTGTGCCGTAGCTGGTTGTTGGGCCGTAATCAACCTGACTGTCGCTTGGTTCATCGGTTTGCCAGTTAATCGCAGCAGAAGTTTGGGTAACCCCACTGGCATTAATTGCCGAAATGACTGGCGGGATAGTGTCGCCCTGGGCGGGCGTTGTGGCTGTGGTCGAATTTGAGTTTGCGCTGACATTGCCAGAACCGTCGTAGGCTTGCACAGCGTAGCTGTAAGTTGTGCTGGCTTGTACCGTAGTATCGTTGTAGGTCGTGCTTGTTGTGGTACCAATTTGCACTCCATCACGGAAAATTTTGTAACCGGATACGCCAATGTTGTCGGTGCTTGCTGTCCAGCTTAGTGCAATTTTGTTATACGCCTGAGCGACTGCTGTTAAATTCGCAGGAGCACTCGGCGGGGTCGTGTCGGGATTTGCCGGCATTATTTCTATAAGAGAAAGATTCCAGCGGTCGTTGGTAGGTGCGGTGTCATTAATAGTTACCAAGGTCCCGGCTGTAGGCGTCACGGCCGTTTGGCGCTGCGTCCAAAAGCTGTCGCCGTTCGACGCTAAATATTCGCTGGTTTTGGTCTGGCCGGATCCCACTATTCTAGCTACTGCATTGTCCCAGTCGTTGCCTACACCCCAAACCCAAGATCCTGCGCGAGTTGTTGTAAGCGATGCGGTTGGCGCGCCGGTTGAGCTGTTCCCTGTTCCGCTTGCGCCAGCTACGGATAACTCAGCATTAGTAAAAGCCGCTACTGCTATGTGAGCTTGGTAGGATCCGCTGTGAGTCCCGCGAACACTTACGCCAGTCAAGACTGTTGGAGCGATTGCGGTCCATATTTCGGAAGTTCCGGCCCTGGTGTTGGTGCGCTTAAACAGGTTCCAGGTTACGCTGCCACCCGTAGCATTAACCACGCTTGTAAAAGTTTGCGCGCCAGGACTTGGACCGTCGGCGCTCAAGAACGCCACTAAAAGTTCACCTGACTGCGTAGTAGTAAAAGTCGGAGAAGTAACAGTCGTTGCCATAGAAGTCTGGTTTGCTGTGACCAGTTTATCTAGCGCCAAGGCAGCTGCCTCGGTTTTATTATCAAGCGCCATCCATACGCTGGAACCCGCGACCACAAACAAAACAAGTACAGGCAGAGCCTTTAACTTAAAACGACTGTACAACATTTTTCCTCCAGGGTTAGTTATCTATAGCATCTCACACTATGTTTAAAACAAATAAGCTATTTAAAAAACACTACAACTAAATACGCATACCTTAAAATTGACAATAAAGCGTAACAATGTTAGAATAACTACATCTTTGCTAGAGTTTTATGAACTCGCAAGGTGTTATTTAATAACAAAGCAAGAGTTATAGCCACGGAAAAGCAAAGCCTGCATTCTGAATTGCGCCTCAATGACTAAAAACGTTCATTCCTCACGCACCATATCTAAAGATATGCTTTGGTCGGAGATGAGCGTTTTATAAGTTCATTGATCCATCACTTCATAATAGACAGGTTTTGTTCTTCCGTGGCTATATTGGCCCCGGAATAGTGCCGTTCACACGATGTGAACGGAGCTGCTATCCCGGGGCCAAATTAGGAGGCTCCAAGTACAACGGGCAATAGCCCGAAAGAAAGGAGCTCTTTAAAATGAGCGCCACAACCACCAAGGCCGAGAAGGCGATCAAACGGGTTGCCGAGATCCAGGAGGCCGAGCGTCGGCGCCAGCTGGCCGCCACCCGCGAGGAGCTCGAGAAGCTCCGTACGGATCAGGACGTCACCAACGTCCTGCGGCTCATCAAGCGCGGCGACCTGGTTCGCCGGCTCGATGAGGGACTGCCAAACAACGCCACGCTACAGCAGATCGAAGGGGTGAATCACCTGGTGACCTTCATCCGTGGTCTGCCACACTCGGCTGAGGCCAAGAAGGCCCGCCGGCGGCTTGCAAAGGCCGAGCAGGAGCGCAAGCGCCTGATCGGCGTCGCCCGCACGCTGGGGGCCAAGCTGCCCGACGAGGCCAGGATCGACCAGATCCAGGCCGCCATCGACCAGCACACCCCCAAGTCGAGCTCGACGACGACGACGAAACCCAAGAAGTCCGTCGTCGATCCGACCAAGGGCTATGTCGGCAGGACCAAGTCCCGCGCTGACAAGCGCGGGAAGGGCGATCCCAAGCCCAAGACCCCCGGAAAGGGGCCGGGCATCGGCAAGCCGAACCAGCAGGGCCAGCACAACATCGTGCGCGGTCGCGCGGTGGATGGCGTGGGCGGCGGAGCCAGTACGGCCGCCCAGCAGCGCCGAAAGGTCAACAAGAAGTAAGTGGGAGCGGGCAGGGCGCGATCATGTGCGCCCTGCCCTCCTGGGCTTTAAACTCTTGCTTTACGACTGGACTTACGGCAAAATCCTTACACCCCCAAACTCATCAGATGAGCGACCAAGTGATTTTTCTGCTGTTGATGTAGCTTTGGCTACATCTCCATCAGATAAAATCCCTTGTTCATCTCTTCTGGAAGAATCTGAGGAATGCGAGGTTTTGTATAAGTCCAGTAAATCACTTCTGCCGATAATAGCGGTACTGACGAGTCCTATATAAGGACGAAAAGTGAACCAATTTATAAACAAGCCAACCAGTTATCAGTTATCCACAGAATAACTCCGTATGAATCCGCAGATTTTTATAAGCATTTTATGCCTATTGCAAATGAGTATTGCGGGTGATATTTTTAGGGATAGTCGCGGGTGTTATAAAACCTGTGACGATATTTGACAAGTAGTTATTGGCATAAGGCGGGACCCTATTCTTTTTGACCCTAAAGCTAGTCCATGATTACCGAGTTTTAAATTTTTCTGATAAAACAGGTGATTATGAATTAGCTCTAAGCAAAAGAGCAGAGTTCCGTCTTGTGCCCTCAAGAATAGGGCGCTCCGGCCACTGTGGCTGGTTTGTGAGACGGTAGTGACTCTTCTCGGAAGGGAGAATGTCATGTCTGCAGTAACCAACGAAGTATGGGCGGCGTACAACCTGTTCGTCGATCTGCTCAAGGGTGCCTTTGGCGTTCTCGAGCACCCCATGCACTACGTGCGCTCGATGACCATCATGGGGGCCTTGGGTCTCCTGGCCGGACTCGTGGCGTACGGGCTCTGGTGGCTGTGTGGCGACGTGGCGGTCATCGCGCTGTTCTTCGGACAGGCCCACTACTGGGTCGCGGTGCGACTCGTGATGGGTGGCGTGGCTGCGATGCTGCTGCTGCTCATGGTCATCGACCTGGCCCGCTGTTACCTCGGTGATCACGACAACGTCAAGATCGACATGCACGCCCTCGCGCACGTCGGCGGGCTGGTTGGTCTCGTCTGGCTCACCACGGTGGCGCCGACGTTCCTCTACGGCCTCGTCTCCTGACGAACATCATCAACAACTAGAGTCGTCGGGAGGGGAAACCCGACGACTCTGGCAGGGACCTTCGCTCGCTCTATCCATCTTTAGAACTAACCAGTCAAATACTGGGCTCTACTGGCTCAAAATGCACCATTTGTCTTACGGTAAAGACAAACTAGAGTTGCTTTAAGGGAATAGTAGAGCCTTAAACCATGCTACGATTAACTTGTGAATACTAAAACTGTTCTAGTCACAGCCGCAGTTTTGCTGGGCTGTTTTATTTTGGGCGAATTCCTGCTTATTAAATATAACGGCAAGCCTTTGCCGCAAGATAACATTCCACGGGGCTCTGTTACTACAGGATCCGGAGCGCCGCTAAAATACGCAATCTTGGGCGACAGCACGGCAGTTGGCCGCGGCGGAGATTACCAAAAAGGGATCGCGGTATCTAGCGCCGAGTTTTTAGCCCGCAACCACGCCGTTACTTACCAGAATTTTGCGGTTACCGGCGCCCGAACTAGCGATGTTTTGAACAGACAATTACCCCAGGCACTCCAGTTTAAACCAGATGTGGTTTTGATTTCTGTTTGCGCCAACGACGTTACTCACCTAACTTCTTTGGGCGCAATCAAGCAAAATTTAGAGCAAACCATAGATGAGCTGCGCACTAGCAATCCGAACGTTAGTATCGTTCTTACCGGTGCCGCCCAAATGGGGTCTGTTCCCCGCTTTCCCCAGCCTATCCGATACCTGTCCAAGCTGCGCACTGAACGCGTTAATAAAGTGGTAGATAAAATTGTGCGTGGTAAGCACGTGGTGCTAGCGCCAATTGCCGCTAAGACTGGCGCAGCGTTTGCTAAAAATCCGGACTTGTTCGCTCCCGATAAATTCCACCCAAATACCAAAGGCTATAATCTTTGGGTGCCGGTTATTGAACAGGCTCTTTCGGAGGCGACCCATTAGCAACAGGTTCGGTTGCTGGATTAGTTTTGCGCCCAGCCAGAACAGAACCACTAATAGCCGCGATTCCCAAAATCGTGTAGCTTGTACCGGCGATCCAATAGTTTTTATCAACTTTATGTAAAATATCCGCTGCCAATACTCGCAACTTGCTTTGCAGGACTGGATTATCGACCTTTATGTTATCCACTTTGTGGGCGGCTATTTGGTCGATCCCGCGCGACAAGATGAGTATAAACAGCCCCACGGTAACTAGAATTATTCCACCGCGTTTTATTCCGCCTAGTCGCGAGCCGCTCATAAATATCATACCCGCCAGCATCACGCAGCTAAGTAAAATCAAAGCGATCGGCGATTTTTTTATGGCTTGGTAATTATTTGGCACTCCGGATAGTTTATCCGAAAATATTGGCTGCCCGTTGCTGTCCTTGATATCGCCAGCGGTAATTACCGGATTATCCAAAAACCCCTGCCCGCTCATAACGTCGGATTTAATTTGGTCGGACACTTGGGCGGGTGTTACAAATCGTGGCAAGCAGGTTGCTGCGAATGCGTCAAAATTCAGACTAATATTGCCGTTGCCGCAAGCTGGCAATTTAGCTGCGCGATCTTTAGCAACGCTTGCAACTCTTTCTGCGAATCTGGTCTTTGCGGTGCTAAGATCCAACTTAAAGTCTGGCAGAGGAGTTTTGCCATCCAGCCAGCGGTACGAGCTGTCGATCACGGTTTCTGTATATTTTTTAATATCACTCGGCGGGAAGGCGTAATCCGCGGCCATTTTTATAGCGGAATCGCTAAAAGGTATATTGCTACCGCTGCCGGTTATGTCCTTGCTTTGGCTAAGAAGACTGCTAACAACCGAACTGTAAATTCCGCTGTTGCTTAAGCTGTTTTTGATAGGTGTCGGACTGCCGATTACGTGCACAATTCCAATATCTAGTGCGCTAAGCAACAAAAGCCCCGGCAAAAGCGAGGCGCATATTACTAACAATCCTTTGCGCAATATATGCATATGACGTTAATTATACCGCGATATTAATAGCCTTTAGCTTTTTTCAACGAAAACTTATCGAGGTATAATAATTACCCCATGCGCAGAGGACTAAGTATTGTAAAAATGTTGCATGGCCACACTCGGCTGGCCCTGTCCGTGTGTGTGGTAATTGTAGTTGCCAGTTCACTATGTATTAATGGCGGCACGCATCATTCGGCCCCGCTAAAACATCCTAAGATTCTGTATGCTCGCACAATTTTAGCCGATCCGCCAAAGAAAAAACCGCCCAAACCCTTGCCACCGGCCCCCCCGCCCAAACCCCCAAAGCCTACGCTAGAAGAGTGGGAAGGAGCCGTGCAGCCAGTTGCGATCGCGCCAGCATCGGTACCGATTATTATTAATATTCCCACCACAGAACCAGTGGTTTTTTTGACCATCGACGATGGCTGGATAAAACCGCCAGATGCACATGAGTGGCTAATGTCTCACAAGCTGCCGTTTAGCCTATTCCTTACTGATAACGGGATAAAAAACGATTACAATTATTTTGACAGTCTGCAGCGCAGCGGAATGACGATCGAAAATCACACTGCCAGCCACATTAATTTAACGCATCTGACTTTGCCACAGCAGCAGGCAGAAATTTGCGGCCCGGCCGATCGCTACCAAGCAACGTTCGGCAAACGACCGGCGCTTTTTAGGCCTCCGTACGGTGTTTATAATGAACTCACTCGCCAAGCCGCCGCGGCCTGTGGTATGAAAGCGATTGTGCTGTGGCGAGCGGTTATAGACCGCGGCGCTATGCAGTTCCAACAGCCAGATCCGCATTTGGTGCCTGGCGATATTGTTCTAATGCACTTTAGCCCAGATATGATGGCCAACCTGCAAGTATTTATCAACCAAGCAGAGCAAGATCACCTAAAAGTAGCGCGGCTGGAAGACTGGCTACAGTAGACATTAGACATTGGACGATAGAATTTCGATTATGGAATTTAGAATATCAAATAAAAAAACCGGTAGGTCATTTTATTTGATGAGCCAAGCTGGTAGTTGCTATTTACCAGGCTCTAGGAAGCTTTGCTATAATTCCAAATTCTATAATCTATAGCCAAGGAAAAACAGACTGGTTTTGTTTTTCTTTGGCTATACCGTCTATAATCTAAATTCTGGAAGAGTGGCTGAGTTGGTTTAAGGCGCACGACTCGAAATCGTGTGTGCCGGAAACGGTACCGTGGGTTCGAATCCCACCTCTTCCGCCATTCGACAAGCTCATGCAAGCCATAGTCGACGCGCTGCGCTTGCTCATCTTTCGACCCTGAAGCTCAAGATCGAAGGCGGGCAACCCCAGATGATCCTGAGCGATCCGCCAGTCGGCGGAGAGTCGAAGGACCCGGGAAAGTTCCAGACCCGAATGTTCCGCCAAGAATCCTGGGAAGCAGTAGCCGATTTTACGGTGACACAAAGGGGCGGAGTTAATATTGA
>CAZUXR010000030.1:0-8624 GCA_964624785.1 uncultured Candidatus Saccharibacteria bacterium | reverse complement strand
ATGGCTGGGGAGGAGGGATTTGAACCCCCGAATGCCAGTACCAAAAACTGGTGCCTTACCACTTGGCGACTCCCCATTAGCTTGCAGCTAACCTATACAGGATACAGAATGACAGCTTAGGAATAAAGTAATTTTGCTATTTTGCCTAGCGTACGTGCTTTGATTATATTATAATACACCTCTAGAGATGCCAAAAAAAGCCAACACTACGGCCGAACACATAAAGCCGCTTAATATGAATGGGCTTTCCGGCAGAATGCTAGCCCTACCTGCCTCAGTGCGCAAAAAGCGTGAGATTCTTTTTATATCCGGTCACCACACAAGTTTGGAGCGAATTTTTGGCGTAGCCGAGTCGCTTAACAAGTACGGGGCCGTAACTGTACCGGATCTGCCTGGTTTTGGTGGAATGGATTCGTTTTACAAAATTGGCGAAAAGCCAACGCTCGACAATCTTGCAGATTATTTAGCATCGTTTATAAAAATGCGTTATCGGCACCGCCGTTTTACGATTGCGGGCTACAGTTTAGGATTTATGGTTGTGACGCGGATGTTGCAAAAATACCCAGATATAGCTAAAAAAGTCGATCTATTAGTAAGTGTAGCCGGGTTTGTGCATCACGATGATTTTGTGTTTAAAAAACACAATTTTTTGGTATTCCGCTACGGCGCCTCGATATTTTCTAACCGGCTGCCAGCGACTTTTTTAAGCAAAGTAGTACTAAATGGCCCCGTGATTAAAACGGCTTACAACCTATTTGAGGATGTTCATTCCAAGCTGCACGACACCGACGAGCAGGAGCGTAAAAAGCGAATCGAGTTCGAAATCTACTTATGGAAATGTAACGACATTAGAACTTACATGGAAGTGTCTGTGACAATGCTTAAACTTGACCTAGGGCATAAGCACGTAGATTTGCCTGTACACCACGTATCGATAGATAACGACCGATACTTTGATGGCATCAGAGTCGAGCAGCATATGCGGATGGTTTATAAAGATTTTATTAACTATAAGGCTAGTGCGTCCACCCATTCACCGTCAGTAGTGGCAACAGCAAAGGACGCCGAACCCTTCTTTCCGCCAGCATTGAGGCGCATGCTTAACAAAAAACCGTGATTTTGAAGTATAATAACGTCTAATGAGAATCGGTATTACATGTCCTTACCATATGTTTCGCGGCGGCGGCGTACAGGAGTGCGTAAACGCTCTGCACGATGATTTAACGCGCAAAGGTCATTATGTACGAATTTTAACGCCCCGGCCGCGCAGCTACGAAGGTAGTATCCCGGAACATATTATTACACTGGGCGTGTCGGTTGACACTAGCGCTTTTTCGGGCACTGGCTGGCAGTGGTCTTTTTCTGTAGACACAGACGAGATCGACGACGTGCTTGCCCGCGAAAAGTTTGACGTGCTGCACTTTCATGAACCGTGGATGCCGGTGTGGAGCCAGCAAGTCGTGCAGCGTTCTACCTGTGCTAACGTAGCGACACTTCATGCTTTGTCGTTCGATAATCTAACAGCCAAAGCCATTAAAAACGCCGTCACTCCATATACTCGGCAAATGATTAAATATTTTGACGTTTTTACTGCTGTTTCCCCTGCTGCGACCACTTACTTTCATTCTCTGTCAAAGCGTTCGGTTACTATAGTGCCGAATGGGATTGACCTGAATCGCTACCAAGTTAAACCATCCAGCGCCATTAGAAACCCTAAAATGAAAACCATACTTTATGTGGGACGGCTGGAAGAGCGTAAAGGTATTAAATATTTGATCCGGGCTTTTAATGAGCTGTGCGCCACACGTGATGATGTGCAGCTACTGCTTGCTGGGAGTGGCCCGGACGAAAAGAAACTCCGTCAGTATGTAATAGAGCTCGGTGTGCCGCGCGTAACATTCCTGGGCTATATTAGCGACGAAGATAAAATCCACCATTTGCACAAGTCCGACTTGTTTTGTTCGCCAGCGATTTTTGGTGAAAGTTTTGGAATAGTGCTGCTAGAGGCAATGGCGGCAGGTTGCCCGATTGTGGCGGGTGACAACAAGGGATACCAAGGTGTTTTACGTGATATTGGCGCGTTGTCGCTTGTTAATCCTAAGGATACGATCGACTTTGCGCGGCGGCTAGAACTCATGCTTTATAACGAACAACTGCGCAAATTGTGGGTCAAATGGGCGCTTAAATATGTTAGTCAATTTGACTACCCGAATATTGTTGCCGGCTACGAAAAAGTTTATAAACGAGCAATCCAAAAACATCATGCCAAAGTCATCAGAACATCTTAAGATTGGGTTTGTGTTTGACGACACGCTAGATAGTTCGGACGGTGTAGCGCAATACGTAAAAACTCTTGGCAAATGGTTGAGCGATCAGGGTCACGAAGTGCGATATCTTGTAGGCCAAACCAAGATGAAGAGTTGGGCTGGGGGCAAAGTCTATAGCCTAAGCAAAAATCAACGAGTAATTTTTAATGGCAACCGGCTATCTATTCCTTTGCCTGCCAACAAAAGTAGAATTGCCAAAGTTTTAACCGCGGAACAGTTTGATATCCTGCATGTTCAGGTGCCGTACTCGCCATTTATGGCGCAAAGAGTTATTTCTGCCGCTTCTGGCAACACGGCGATTATCGGCACATTTCATATCATGCCGCACGGTTTTTTATCTCGCTGGGGGTCACTCGGTTTAAGACTCGTGCAGTTCAAGAGTTTTAATCGTTTTGATCAAATGCTTAGTGTAAGTTCGGCTGCACTCAAATTTGCCAAATCAACTTACGGACTAGACTCGAGCGTGATGCCAAATGTGGTAGATCTGGGTAGATTTAAAAAAGCAAAGTCCAAACCGGTCGCAAATTCGGTTACATTCCTTGGTCGTTTGGTTAAGCGAAAAGGCTGCAGGTACTTGCTTAGCGCATTTATTGAGCTTAAAAAAGAATTGCCAAGCGCCACGCTTACCATCGCTGGCGATGGGCCTGACAGACTGCGCCTAAAAAGCATTGTCGCAAAAGCTGGATTGCAAGATTCGGTCACATTTCTTGGTTTTATAGATGAAAAAAATAAACCCGATCTGCTAGCTAGCGCTGCAGTTGCGTGTTTTCCGTCCACTGGCGGCGAAAGCTTTGGAATAGTTTTAATAGAGGCAATGGCTGCTGGCTCGGGCGTAGTTATTGGCGGCAACAATCCTGGCTACACTACAGTACTGGGCGACCAGCCGCAAACGCTGTTTGATCCAAAAGATACAGCTGCGCTAGCCAATAAATTAAAGGAACTTTTAACGACAAGACTTACGGCAGAGGGCCTACATATTGCCCAGCAGCAGGAAGTTAATCAGTACGATATTAACGTTGTTGGGCCAATGATCGTGGATGCATATAAACAGCGTATTGATTCACGGGCTAAAAAAAGCAATAATATAAAAGTATGAAATCCGACAAGCAAGTAACAGTAAACATTACAAACCGCACAATTATTCGAGCTATCGTTCTTATTATCGCTACCATTGCCCTTTATAAGTTTGTAGGTAAAGTTAGCCATATCCTTACGCTTATACTTGCTGCGGCGTTTTTAGCGCTTGCGCTCAATCCAATCGTTAGCTGGGCTAGAAGCGGCCTGCGCATAGATAGTAGGGTTAGAGCAACTGGAGTGGCGTATCTTATGGTCGTTGCATTTTTGTCCGTATTTTTTGCGCTTGTTATTCCGCCGTTAGTGCACCAAACACAAGAGTTTATTAAGCAGGTTCCGCAGACTGTAGCCGATTTTCAATCGCAAGATAGCGGCCTGGCTCGAACAATACACAGATATAATTTGGACGATAAACTAACTCAGGCGGCTAAGGATTTTGCATCTAACTACAGTGATTTTGGTGTCACCATTTTGGACACCGGCAAACGTGTCGCAGAAGCTGTAGCATCGGTATTTGCCGTACTTGTTATGGCGTTCATGATGCTAGTAGAAGGGCCCGGGTGGTTCGACATGTACTTTAAAAGTATGAACGCTAAAAAGCGCGCACGGCAAGAAAAGATTGCCCTTAGAATGTATAAAGCTGTGACTGGTTATGTGAATGGCCAGGTTATTTTAGCGGCTGTTGCCGGGTCGTTTGCGTTCATTGCTCTAGAAATTGCCGGGCAAGTTTTGCATGTCCCCACAAACGCCGCCGCACTAGCTGGAATAGTCGCAGTTTTTGGAATTATCCCGTTATTTGGTAACCCAATCGCCGCTACGCTGGTTGTGTTGTTTAGTTTGCTCAATTCCGTAACTTTGGCGTTGGTTATGATCGCTTATTTTATTCTTTATTTCTTTATAGAAAACCACACCTTCCAGCCCTACATTCAGTCGCGCTTGAATGAGCTAACTCCGCTGACTGTTTTTGTCGCGGCGCTTGTTGGCGTGTCGTTTGCCGGGATTATGGGTGCGATCGTCGCCATTCCTGCGGCTACAACTATAAAGATTCTTTTAGAAGACCACTTCGAACAGTCTAAAAAAGCCGAAACTTAAACTCTAGACCCGGTACCAAATAGTCCCGCGTTCAGTGTCGCGAACGCCAATTCCCTGCTCTTCTAACTTAGCTCGCAATTCGTCCGATTTAATCCAATCTTTGTTTTTACGGGCATCTTCACGTTCTGTGATAAGTTGTTTTTGATCGTGCGTGATGTCGCTGCTGCTTGCAAATTGGAATCCAAATGTGTCATCAAGGAATAATAAAAATTTTTCGTAAGCCTCACTGGCTTGGGTGTTAACTCCGCCATCTTCGGCATTAGAAAATAGACGATCAAGTTCAGCGATGGCTATTGGAGTGTTTAGATCGTTTTGCAGTGCGAACCGAATTTTTTCCTGCGCCCATTCTATGTCATCTTTGCTTACTCCATCGCTATTTTGTAGCTGCCATCGCAAGTCAGTCGCAGCTCGCCAGCTTTTTAAGCGATTTTGGGCAGCGTCAAGACCATCCCAGCTAAAGTTAGCCTGGCTTCGGTAGTGCGCCTGCAGGAACAATAAGCGCAGAGCCAGTGGATCATAACCCTTTTTAATAACGTTATCCAACGTGATTGTGTCGCCGCCGGATTTAGACATTTTGCCGCCATCTTGATGCAAGAATTCGTTGTGCATCCAAATTTTGGATAACGGCTTGCCAAAAGCGGCTTCGCTCTGGGCGATTTCGTTGGTGTGATGTGTGCCAATGTGATCTACCCCACCAGTGTGAATGTCGATAGTTTCGCCAAGCTCCTGGTGAATTATGGCAGAACACTCCAGGTGCCAACCGGGAAAGCCATCGCCCCACGGGCTGGGCCAGTGCATTTGGTGACCGCTAAAATGTCCGACCCTGAAGAACCACAAAGCAAAATCCTGCGGGTGGTGTTTGTCTTGATCGGTTACTACCTCAGACCGCGCACCTACTTCTTTTTCCGACAGCTTTTGGCCGCTCAGCTTGCCGTAATCGTCCAATTTGGTAACGTCAAAATAAATTGCTTGCTGCGTTTGATAGGCAAAGCCTTTATCTATCAGGGTTTTAACGATATCAATCTGCGAGTAAATAGCGTCCGTAGCCCGTACGATCTTTGTTGGAGTGAGCACGTTAAGGGCTTTGGTATGTTTACTGAACGCGTCTATGTAAAAATCCGCTACTTCCCAAACCGTTTTACCTTCGCGCACCGCGCCCTTTTCTAGTTTGTCTTCGCCTTCGTCGGCGTCGCTAACCAGGTGGCCAACATCGGTAATGTTCATAACATGATTAACTTTGTAGCCGCTAAGTTCTAGTACCCGCCGCAAAGTGTCGTTAAAAACTACGTTCCGCAGATTGCCAATATGAGCGTAATGATAAACCGTCGGCCCACAGGTATATAGCTTTACGCCACCATCATTAACAGGTTTAAAATCCTCAATCTCCCGACCAAGTGTGTTATAAAGTTTCATGAATTTATAACCTCATACACTAAATGTAAGTATGAGTCATTCAGTTTACTCACTTTACTTAGTGATAGTGGGCGTATTTTAGCTATATCTTCTACTCTTTCAATATCTGTGCCGTCGATCAGCGTAGGTGTATTTAACCCCCCTACTAAAACGGGAGCCATGACTACCGACAAATTATCTATAAGTCCTAGTCTTAATAAAACCGAATTTAAAGTGCCGCCTGATTGAATTGTTAAATCTTTAACTCCCTCGTTCTTTAGCCTGATAAAAAGATTTTCAAAGTCTATAAACTTATCACATAACAATATCGATAGCGAACTACTCTTTGTAGAAAAAGCAGGATGATCTTTATTGGTCGTAGCAATATAAAGTTTGTCAGTTCTTTCTAGTAAATTTAATACACCCAACTGCGTTAGATGCGGCTCATTGTCGATAATCACAAAACTCACAGGTATTTTTGTTATCGATCTTTTTGGCTTATTCCAGCCGACTTTAGCCATTACTCTGCCGGTGTTTAGTGAAAATAGATCGGTTTGCTCCTCGAGTGCGTAGTATTGCTTCAGCCCATTCGCGAGTTGCTTAATATCAGGCAAATCCTTATCAAAATCCCTATCATTGCTTATACCGGTTGAGATTTTTCCGTCGACTGACATTAGCATAAATAAAGTCGTAATTGGTCTACTCGTCATTCTCTATTCCTCGTTCTTCATTCTGGATTTCATCCAGCAGCTCAGTGGCTTTTGATATTGTTTCGGATTTTATGTCTTCGTATGGGCGGCCGTCGGTAACTTTGAATCCGGCAGCATAAGCATGGCCGCCACCGCCAAAATGTTCTGCTAACTTGCCTGCAATACCAAAACCGTAATTTGCCCGTAATTTGCCCGTAATTTTTCCGTCCGGGTAAGATTTGAAGGCAATTGCAATGGCCGTATTTTTTGTTAAGCGCATATCGTCTAACACCAGCATTGGCGGATTATACAACGGGCTAAATTTTTCGATCTCGCTCCAGGGAATTGTAATTGTGGCGATGCGGTTATTATCAAAAAACTCAACGCGGCGCAACAATTCGCCCTTGTAGTGAATAAGTTCTGGTTCGCGGCGTTGGGTTGCGCGGCGGGCGTTTTCGATCTCGGCAAGGCTGACACCGCTTTCTACCAGTTCGGCTACAATGTAAATCGAACGCGCCGTGGTGGCAGGCGAAACAAGACCCATGCTATCGCTCATTAGTGCAATTGTAATTAGTTTTTTAGCCTCTAGATTTATTGGCCAGTTAAGTTGGGCGCAAAGTTCGTAAATGACTTCGGACGTTGACACGGCCTGGTGGTTACAAATTACGTCTGCAAAATCAATTGTTGCATCTGTGGCATGATGATCGATTATGATTGTTGGCTTTGCGGCCAGCCAGCCCTTGCCGCCAACTTTGTCGAGCTGCTCTAATAGCAGATCGCTGCTGGTATCTAGGATTATGCTTATATCAAAATTATTGGGCAATTCGGTCGTTACGCGGTCGGCGCCTGGCAAGTAGCGAAGGTATGATGGAATATCTACGCCGCAGTACAGAGTTACGATTTTACCTTGGTCGCCCAGAATATGTTCTAACGCTAGCGAACTCCCCAGACTGTCGGCGTCTGGATTATCGGCCTGAACAATTAGCACGCGTTTAGCGCTATCGACAATCTTTTTTATCCGATCGGCTTCTGAATACATTAAACTTATTGTAACAGAAATTACAGGTTAGTTCGGCCTTCCAGGGCGCGGGTTAGGGTAATTTGATCTGCGTATTCTAAATCTATCCCCACCGGAAGGCCACGGGCCAGACGCGTAACTTTAACCGGCAGTTTGCCTACCTCGTTCATAATTACCAGAGCGGTACTTTCCCCTTCTACGCTGGCGTTGGTGGCAAGTATTAGTTCTTTGACTTCGTCTTTTTTGATCCTGGCAATGAGCTCGTTGATGTGCAGCTGTTCTGGCCCGATGCCGTCTATCGGCGAAACCAGGCCGCCAAGTACATGGTAGGTGCCGCGAAAGCTATTGGTTTTTTCCAAGGCCATAATGTCAAATGGGTCGGCCACAACAGCGACTAGCTGCTTGTCACGTTTTGGGTCGGTATAGAGCGGGCTGAGTTCCTGGTCTGATTCAATCAACGCGAACGTTACCGGGCAGGTAGAAATTCGCTCATGCAATGAACTAAGCGCATCGGATAAAATTAAGCTTTTTGACTTATTGTTCCGCAGTAAAAAGTATGCGTAGCGTTCGGCACTTCTGGGCCCCACGCCGGGCAGTTGACCGAGTGCCTCGATTAAATCCTCTAAAGCCGATGGCAAAACCTTCATAGTAAAGCCCCAATCCCCAAGCGCCAATCCCCAAGCAATGTCTGAATGTAAAAATCAACCAGTAGCGGCAAAATTAGTATGTTCATGATGATTTAATAACGATAGCATTAAATATTTTAACAAGCTGGTACGCCTCGGACATTAGCCTTTGTCTTTCCTTCTCAGTAGAATTCTCTATCTTTAATAAAGAGAGCCATAATCGACTTTCGCGTGATTCCTTGCGACAAATTTTAATACGCAGAGCAAAATCCTTTTTGCTTAATGCTTCGTCGGCCTCTAGGTAATTTGCTGCGACTGACCCCGAGCTTGGTGCTAATTGCTTACTATCTTCGATATTGCAGATATCTTTGGGTATTTGTCTAATAATGATTCTACAATCTTGTGC
>CAZUXR010000029.1:5642-10034 GCA_964624785.1 uncultured Candidatus Saccharibacteria bacterium | reverse complement strand
ATTATTTGCCGATGATCATGTCATGGATGCTTTTTATACGGCTTTAAGATAAATTCAGAGGCACCGAAGAGATGATTAGCGAGCGCCTAGAAGAGTATTTGCCTTACTTCACAAAATCTAAGGTCAACTTTCAGAAAACTCCAGTACTAGATATCGGCAGCGGCAGAGGGGAACTGCTAAGCCTGCTGGAAAAGCACAAGGTGCCTGCTGTAGGCATAGACATAAATCACGATATGATCAAACGATCCAAAGAAAAAGGGCTAAAAGCTATACAGGGCGATGCTTTATCGCATCTACAGTCTGCGGGCCCTCAGAGTTATGGCGCAATAACCGGTTTTCACTTGGTAGAACATATACCTTTTAATATATTGCTGCGCATTTTTAAGAGTTGTCATAGCTCGTTAGCTAAAGATGGTTTTATTTTTTTCGAGACACCTAATCCGGAGAACCTAATAGTTGGCTGTACAAGTTTTTATATGGACCCTTCACATTTACACCCATTACCGCCTGCTCTATTAGCTTTTGCGCTTGAGACTTGCGGCTTTAGAAATATAGAAATAAAACGCCTACACCCCGACACTGATAAACGGCCAGAGAAACTCCCAAAAGAAGTAGACAACTTGCTTTTTGCGGCTAGAGACTACACTGTTATCGCCTATAAGTAGCTTTCTAGCTAACAATAGTCTTGAAATCAGGGTCAACAACGTAAGGCAGATGTCGGTCCTTTTTTATCTTGAGCTTTGTAGCGCCATCCCACCAGTCAGCAACCGTGATTTCGTCCGGGTATTGCAAAGCCACATCAATCGAATAATTGCCGTCACGGAGTATATTTGGCAGTTCCCATTCTACTTTTAAGTCAGACCCTTTCTTTAAATCCGGTAATATAATTAGCTCCTGTTTAGTGTTAGTGCCAGTCACATGACAGCCCGAGGCATCTCTTATACGGACGCCAGCAATCGGTTTTACGAAATCTTTATTACAAGAAATTAAAGCCTTAATCTTTATTGAATCCCTATTCGCAGTCGCGATCACACTGGCTATGGTAATCGCGTTATCTCCCCATCGATTTTGCCGCGCCAAACTGCCTTCTTCCTGATTGTCATCCATGAACAGGCGCAGGTATTTTTGCGATATATCATCAGCTAAACCACTGGCTACGATCTTACTACCGTCTATAAGCATGGCTCTGTCGCAATATTCTCTTACAGCAGACATGTCGTGACTTATGAATACAACTGTTGTTTTGGCATTTTTAAGCTGTCTGAAATAGTTGAAGCACTTTCGCTGAAAGTCAGCGTCGCCAACAGCTAATACTTCATCAATGAGTAGAATGTCGGCATCAGCGCGCACCGCCATAGAAAATGCCAAACGAACCTGCATGCCAGAAGAATAGTTCTTGAGTTTTTGATCCATAAACTTTTCAAGTTCAGCAAACTCTACGATATCGTCATACATGCTATCAATCTTTTTTTGGTCAAAACCAAGAAGAGCGCCATTGAGGTACACATTCTCACGACCGGTAAGTTCCGGGTTAAAACCTACCCCAAGCTCAATGAACGGCACCAGTTTGCCGCGCGTGTGAACGCTACCAGAAGTCGGTTGGTAAATACCGGCCAATATTTTGAGCATTGTACTTTTACCGCTACCGTTGCGGCCGACAATACCAAAGAACTCGCCTTTTTTAACCTCGAACGATATGTCTTTAAGCGCATGTTGTATTTCGGTTTTACCACTGCCACCCCGGCGCTTATTAGCGGCACTAGTAAATAAGCTCTTTATGGAGCTAATCTTTTCATGCGGCAAAACGAAATTTTTAGATACATGATCAACCTTGATAGCGATTTCGTCTAAGTCCGACATACTACACTTCCTCCGCAAAGAACTTAGACCGCTTCCTAAAGTAGGTGGCCGCCAAAACAACGGTCACAAGCGTAATACCTAGTGGTATCCCCCAAATAAGTAAGTTCCCGTCGTATAGCTGGTAAATCGTCTGAGTCTGCTCAGGGTTAATCAACGCCCGACGAGAGTCCTGAATAATTTGAGCCATAGGGTTAAGCAACATTAGTTTTGCTACTTTATCGGGCACCATACTTAGTAAGTATAGAATAGGTGTCGCATAAAAAGCGGCCTGCATAACGACTTCCCAGATGTACGAAATATCCCGAAACTTAACGAACAGCGCGCTCAAAAAGAAAGCTGCCGCAATTGAGAAAATAAACAACTCGGCAACCAGCGGTATTATTAGCAGAGCATGCCAGTTCAAACCAATATGGCCATAGGCCATAAAGATTGCCAGCACCGCGAAGTTAAACAGTAAGTTTATAAAAGCCGAAAACGAACCGGCCAGGATAATAATGTACTTGGGAAAGTTAATCTTGCGCAGCAAATCACCTTTACCGACAATTGCGCCGACACTGCCAACAGTCACCTCTGTGAAGTAGTTCCACAGCAGGATGCCTAATAGTAAGTATTGGGGATAATTCTTAAAGTTATCGCCAAATTTTAAAAACTTAGCAAACACGAAGTACAGGGTCACAAACAAAAACAGCGGCTTAAGCACCGACCACATGTAGCCCAAAACCGAACCCTGATAACGCAACTTAAAGTCGGACTTGACCAACTGTTTGAGCAAAATAACCGGGTAGCGATAACGCTGTTTTAGATTGTGCATTCCCCCTATTTTATCACTCTGTTACACTGGTAACAATGATACTAGTGACTGGCGTTAACGGTTTTGTTGGGCACCATCTTGCTGAAGCTTGCAAAAATAAGGGCTTGGATGTCTGCGGCACAGGATATGGAGCACTTAAACCTGGTAGTAAATTAAATAAATTAATGAGGCAATACTGGTCGATCGACCTAACTGACTCAGACCAAGTTAACCGTTGGCTGGGTTTTAGCAAAATTTCGGCCGTAATCCATTTAGCTGGTCTGGCAGCCGTAGGGCCTTCGTTCGACCAACCAGCAAAATATATAGCCAACAACACCGCGATGCTAATCAACTTAGCCGAAAAGGCAATTGCCCAAAAAAGCCAAGCGCGCTTTATAGTAGTAAGTTCTGGGGCGATCTATGATCCAGAGCAGGATTTACCCGTCTCGGAAATTGGTAAGCTGCTCCCTAATTCACCATACTCTGTTAGCAAGATTGCAACCGAACTGCTGTGTGATTATTACCGATCGCGTGGCTTAGACATGGTTGTGGTGCGACCGTTTAATCATATCGGACCCGGACAGGGACCGGGCTTTATATTGCCCGATTTGGCAAATCAAGCTAGTCAATATTCTACAACTGGGAGATTTAATGTTGGCAATTTAAAAACAAAGCGCGACTACACCGACGTAAGGGACGTTGTGCAAGCATACATTGCGCTAGCTACAGCTAATAGGTTGAGCCATTCCGTATACAACGTTTGCAGTGGCAAAAGCCATTCGGGCGAGGAAATTTTAGCAAAAATATGCGAACAGTCAGGCATTAATAATCCGCACATAGAGGTCGATCAGTCCAAAATTCGCCCTAACGACATCATGGATATCCGCGGCGATAATACAAGATTAAAAACCGATACTCACTGGCAGCCGTCTATTACCTTATCCCAAAGTGTCACTGATTATATAGCGGCTGCTTAGCTGTCGCCCTCGGTCTTGAGGTCGTGCTCTACCATAAGTTTTACCAAGCCAGGAAAATCCACTTGGCGTTTCCAGCCAAGTTCTTGTTCCGCCTTGGTTGGATTCCCAAGTAAAATATCCACTTCTGCTGGTCTAAAAAATTCCGGATTAATTTTTATTAGAGTTTTGCCGGTTACAGAATCAATACCTTGCTCGTCAACGCCGGTGCCTTCCCATTTAATATCCATGTTGACTTCTTTGAACGCTAGTTCACAAAATTCGCGAATAGTATGAGTCTCGCCGGTTGCAAGAACATAATCATCCGATTGGTCGTGTTGAAGCATACGCCACATGCCCTCTACATAATCACCAGCGTAACCCCAGTCGCGCTTTGAATCAATATTTCCAAGCTCTAAATGATCTTGTTTGCCCAGCTTAATACGCGCTGCGGCATTAGTGACTTTGCGTGTTACAAATTCTAAACCTCGGCGCTCGCCTTCGTGGTTGAACAAAATCCCATTACTAGCATGAATACCGTAGCTTTCGCGATAATTTTTAGTGATCCAATAACCATAAAGTTTTGCTACACCATAAGGACTTCGAGGGTGAAACAGCGCATCTTCGTTATAGCCTTTGTCTGGCCGGTTGTAATCTAGACCTCCAAACATTTCTGACGTAGAGGCCTGGTAAAAGCGTGCTTTTTCGGTAAAGCCAGCCAAACGGATAGCCTCTAACATGTTTAGCACACCGCGGCCTGTAACTTCTGCCGTAAGAATTGGATCCTTG
>CAZUXR010000029.1:0-5632 GCA_964624785.1 uncultured Candidatus Saccharibacteria bacterium | reverse complement strand
AATAGCCCACATGACTAATTGCTGCCAGATTATATACCTCGTCCGGCTGAGATTTTTCTACGGCACGCACCAACGAAGATAAATCTGTCAGATCAGCCTCTATAAGAGTTACGTATGGAAATTCATTTTCGGTCTGCCGACGACGAGGGTTTTGCTGCCCGCGAATAATTCCAAATACTTCGTATCCTTTTTCATGTAGTAATTTTGCTAAGTGCCCACCGTCCTGTCCTGTAATTCCAGTGATTAATGCTCTTTTAGCCACGCTTCCTCCAAGTTATCTAAGTTTCGTACCTAAAAGTATATCAAAATCTTGGCTTCCATGTAGTTTTACTTTCAAACAACGGGTATACTGCCAATAATAACGTTATTAACGCCACTTGACTTACGATAATCACGTTGTTATGGATAATTATTGGGATTTTTTGGTTTAGGCGGGAAGGTTTAAAATGAGTTCTATGAAGAAAATCGCTATTGACGGGCGGGAGCTTCGGACTAGTACTGGGCGGGTGGTGGAGCGGCTGCTGCATTATTTGCAGGCGATTGACCATAAACATGAATATATTGTTCTTCTTAAACCGAAGGATTTTGATGGGTGGGAGCCGACTAACCCAAACTTTAAAAAGGTAAAATGCCCATACAAGGAATTTACCTTTGGCGAACAGCTGGGGATGCTGCGGCAAATCCGCGGCCTTAAACCCGACCTGGTGCACTTTTTTATGCCCCAACAACCAGTGCTGTACCGCGGCAAAACCGTTACCAACATCCACGACCTAACCACGACCCGCTGGCGTAATCCGGTTATAAATCCGCTGATTTTTACCGTAAAACAACAGATCTATAAACGGTTAATCAAGCGCGTGGCCCGCAAATCAACCCGGCTGCTGGCTATTAGCGAATTTACTCGCGACGACGTAGTGGATTTTACCGGCGTGGATCCAGGCAAAATAACCATCACCTACCCTGCCGCCGACAAAATTAAAGATCATCCAAAGCCAATCAAGAATCTGGAAGGTAAAAAATTTATAACTTACGTAGGACGGCCTCTGCCCCACAAAAACCTGTGGCGGCTGGTGCGAGCCTACGCCCTACTTAAGCAAACCCATCCGGACCTACTGCTCGTTCTGGCAGGCAAGTACGACGATGGCTACAGGCTACTGGCCGGCCAAGCCAAGCAAGCCGGAATTACCGGCGTAGTATTCACCGATTTTATAACCGACGCGCAGCTACGCTGGCTGTATGAAAACGCCGCTGCCTATGTATTCCCGTCGCTTAGCGAGGGCTTTGGCCTGCCTGGCCTAGAAGCCATGCTCTACGGCCTACCAGTTGCCAGCAGTAGCGCCACTTGCCTGCCCGAAATTTACCAAGACGCGCCGCTATATTTTGACCCAAATAGCGTGGAAGAAATGGCCGAGAAAATTAGCATGATTTTGGACAACCCAATATTAGCCGCAGAACTTGCCAAGCGTGGCAAAAAACAAGCGGCTAAATATTCCTGGAAACGCCTAGCCCAGCAGACGCTGAAGGTTTATGAGGAAACGCTGGGAGAGTAGTTAGTAGATAGTAGTTAGTGGATGGTAGATGGGGGTGGGAATTCAGAACTGCGAATTTGGAAGCAAGAATTATGGGATGGGGTTGCGAGGTTGGCCGTTCGCATCGTAGCACTGAATAAATCCGGCCGGGATGCCGTACCCGTCAATCTTAGCGCAACTCGAAGTCATCTGATCGGCGCTTATTACACTCCATTTGGAGTCTGATTTTTTTAGTAAATAGTCTGACCCTGAACCCTGTTGATCATCCTGCGACAAAGAATTATCGTAACAATATAAATTAGATATAAGGAAGTTAGCTTGAACTCTAGTCATCCTACTGTTATCTAAGTTATCTCTGGGAATAACTTTAAAGTCTTTACCCGGCTCCTTCTTTTGGCAAAACAAGAGCACGCTACTTAATATGTCATCTTTATCTTTTTCGGTAAGTCCAAGGCTATTTTTTTGTGGCTCGGCTGCTGGATTTGGCGAAGTGCTTTTTGTGCCCGCGGCAACATTTGAGTTGGTTTGTTTTTTGTCCTTGCCGTGATTCACCTGCCACATGTATGCTCCAATCGACCCAACAGCAACTAGAGTAATCCCTACGACTAGCAATCCAAAGGCACTGAAACCGGCTATATTTTGACGTAAATTTTTCATAATAAATTTAGTGTATACGCTAAATATGCGTTTGAGCAATAAGAATAAGCGCTATATACTTACCTATGCATGGATACTTCTGGCGAGAGTGAATTCGGATTTGGAATTATTGGAGGCATCTTAGTGGTTATAGCTGTGGCTGGAATTAGTTTTGCGGGATTTATGGTTCACAAAAAACAATCAGATAAGCCTGCCACTAATGAGAATAGTTCGGTCACCAAACAAAATACTACGCCTCCAACCCCTAATTTTAATAAGTTGCCAAATAGTTGGATTGAATATAAAAATAACGATAGCGGTCTCAGGCTGGGCTACCCTTCAGAATGGGGCATTTTAGATACAGCAAGTTCACAAACTACAGATTACCGTGATGACAAAAAGAATTTAGAAGGCACGCTTTCTATATCTATTTCAAACAAGCAAGGATTCAGCGTCGTAACCCAAAAATATGGCGTTACGATTTCCCCGTCCTCTGACGGTAAAAAATGGACCGTATTAGATGCTAATCCGGCCAATCCAGACAACTACAAAGTAGGTGACACATATAGGCCTAGGATACAAAATGTTAACGGCGGTAAGATTATCGACTTCTCATACACCGAAGAAGTATGCACACATACTAAATGGCTGATGGAATTAAAGAATTCCTACGTTACTATTTCTATCCCTAGCCTCTGTCCTGTTGGCCTGGAGTTAATTCCAGAAACCAACAAAACTTCTTACGATCAGATTAAAGCTGACCTGCTAAAAACAATCACCATCTATTAGTAGGCACGTGTAATCGCTAAATATGTGGAAAAGATAGAATTCATAATTTTAGTAACCTAACCCTATATACAAAATACTAACTACGATCTACTAGCTAATGTGCTCGTTCTATTGACAGTGCGCATTTGTATGTGTATACTTATGTGTATGAATAAGCACACTTCTAGTACTATGCGCTTTAATATTACGCTGCCCACAGACGTAGGCCAGAGAATTAAAAACCAACCTAACCGTAGTGGTTTGATTGCGCAATCTTTGCGAGAGAAGTTCGCCCGAGACGAAAAAGAGGAATTAAACGCAATACTTACTAAAGCCTACCAAGATGCATCCAAGGAAGACCAACAGGTAGCCCGCGACTGGGACACTGCTTCTGGTGACGGTTTACTAGACTCACCAAATGAGCGATTGACCAGTTTTTCTGCTGTCAATGTAGTAGAAACTACGCCTCCACCAGATAAAACTACTCACTCATCCCCTTTGGACAAGCCTGAAGGTTCCGAGATTTTAGGTAAGTCCAGTTTATGATTGCCCGCGGCAAGATTTATTGGGTACAACTTGACCCGACTATTGGCTCAGAAATTAAAAAAACCCGTCCGGCTTTAGTAGTATCCAACGACATCAACAACCAAATAGCAAGCACTGTTACGGTGTTGCCTTTAACATCAAATTGCGAGATTATTCGCCCATTTGAAGTATTATTGCCAGCCGGTTCTGGCGGACTAAAGTCGGACAGCAAAGCAAAAGCAAATCAGATCCGCACCGTTGACAAGCAGCGTTTAAGCGTCCAATCCTTTGGTGGGACTGTAGATACCGCGATCCTTAAGCGTGTAGATAAAGCTATTAAGGTACATTTGGACATTAGTCGTTAGAATTTAGATTTTGGAATAGTAAATATTAATTCCATCGTCTAACCATTTGACATAATTGTACTGTTTTGATACTATTTTAGTATTATGAGTACCACAAAACTACAAGTACCAATGGATGCGGATTTGGCAAAAGGGTTAAAAGCCCGCGCCAACAAGCTTGGCTTTGATTCTATTCAGGCTTACATTCGCTTTTGGGCTAGAGCCGAAGTTGACGGACGCCGAGTTACTTTTGGCGAAGATGATTGGGGCGAACCATCCGACGCAGCAGCCGAGCGCATCAACCGCGCTGCCGAAGAAGCAAAACAAGGGATAAACGTATCCAAACCATTTACCGATCCAGAAGAATTCATGAAAGCTCTTCGCAAATGAAGCCAATCAGGCGACACAAACAGTTCAAAAAAAATTTCCTTAAAAGAATCACACCTAACGATAAGCTGTTTAATCAATTTGAATCCAAAATCGTGCTATTTATGTCCGGCGAACGCGGCTACCCACTGAACGATCACCCGCTAAGCGGCAACTTGGCCGGAAAGCGAGCTTTTTCCGTGAACGGAGACTTGCGCGTGGTTTATGAGGAGCACTCTGACCACATAATCTTCCTAGACATCGGCACCCACAACCAAGTTTATGGCTAAGAACTAGCTAAAAGCTAAGAGTCCAGAGCTGAGAGCTTAAGAATAGAGAATTCAGAATTCGGAATTGGGAATGGAAAAAGCGTACAGCGGATAGCGTTTAGCGTTCAGAACTAGACACCAAAAACTATTTACAAAATTTATACCATGGTGTATACTTTGGTATATGAGTACGCTCGATAAAACCATCATTAATCTAAAAATCAGCAAGTCCTTAAAGCAAGATGCCCAAGAGCTGGCCGAGGAACTTGGCATGCCGCTTACTACTATCATCACTGCTAATTTAAAAGAATTTGTTCGAAGTCGTTCGCTGACTATATCGGCTTTTCCCCGGTTAAAGCCTGAGATCGAGAAGGAACTAGCTGCGGCGATTACTGACTATCAAAAAGGTAAGAATATATCGCCTATCTATTCAGGTGCTGACGAAGTTGCCGCCCACCTGCGGAGCTTATGAAAGTCGTTTTTCACCGGCGCTTCGACAAAATGGTTAGTAAATTGCCGCTCAAGGTCAAAGACAAGATAGTGGAACGCCTCATGCTCTTTAGCAAAAACCCGCTTAATGCCCGATTGCACAACCACGCCCTAAACACTCCCTACAAAGGCAGCTACAGCATTAACATCACCGGCGACTACCGGGCGATCTATCATTTGGTCGATAGTCAGACAGCCCTGTTTACCCACATTGGGACGCACAGCCAGCTGTATCGCTGAGATTGATCGCAGCCTTGACTTGGCTTTCGTTACCAAACAACTTACTGGATTCCCAATTCCACCGCTAATTGCTAGTTTCTATTTACTAACTACGAGCCTTTAGTACGATGTGGCGGCCTGGGCCTTCGCCTACGGATTCTGTATCTAGCCCAAAATCTCCGGCGGCTTTATGCACAATCCGGCGGTCGGCGGCGTTCATTGGGTGTAGTTCCTTTGGTTTGCCGCTGCTAACTACTTCTTTGAACCATTCTTGCGCGTCTTTGGCTAGGCGCTCGCCCCGTTGTTTTTTATAATCTGCAACATCCACATTCACCCGAGTGTGGGCAAAATTCTGACTCTTTAGCGCCGATCCAATGGTGTATTGCATGGCTCGCATTGTCTCGCCGTTGTGGCCGATCAAAAATCCATTTAGGTGCGTGCTGGGCACGTTGAGTTCAATAACTTCCCCATCTTCCGTAGTGGCGTG
>CAZUXR010000028.1:5043-10172 GCA_964624785.1 uncultured Candidatus Saccharibacteria bacterium | reverse complement strand
CCAGGCGCAACAATCGACGTTCTTGAATACTTGCCAATGCCAGGTATGTAGGGAGGCTGCTACAGATGAGAAAAATAGTTGTATTGAGTTTTGTTAGTTTGGACGGGGTGATGCAGGCTCCGGGCGGGCCAGAAGAAGACACCTCGGGCGGCTTTGCTTATGGCGGCTGGACCGTGCCATACATGGATGAATTTTCTGGCAAGATAATGGGCGAACAGATGAGCATGCCGTTTGATCTATTGCTGGGCCGCAAAACCTACGATATTTTTGCTGCTTATTGGCCAAAGCATTCGGAAATTGAGTATGTAGCCGGGCCGTTCAACAAATGTACGAAGTATGTTGTTTCGCATTCGCCGCAAGAATTAACCTGGGAAAATTCCGTGCAGATTGACGGGGACGTAGTTGCAAAGCTCAAAGAGTTAAAAAGCAGTGACGGCCCAATGCTGCAAGTCCACGGCAGCGGCAACATGATACAAACTTTGCTTAAAGAAGATCTCGTTGACGAGCTATGGCTAAAGATATTCCCTGTAACACTCGGGCTGGGCAAGCGTTTGTTCGATAGTGGCGCAATGCCTACGGCATTCAATCTCATAGAATCCAAAACTACACCAAGCGGTGTCATATTTGCCAACTACAAAAGAGCTGGCGAAATTAAGACCGGCTCGTTTGTTTAAACTAAAAGATTAAACTAGTGGCCGAAGAGGCGCCAGGTGAGCGGGGGGTTCGTCGACTTTTTGATTTAATGGGACAGTTTAATCCTTAATCTGACTGTGGACTTTAAGGCTCTCCCGAGCGCCTGCGTTTGCTAACTGAGTTTCGTGACCAGGTTGGTTAACGACCCTGTTGTCGTAAAGCTCCTTCAACTTTTTAGGTGAATCGCATCGCAATAATCCCGGCCAATTCAATAGTTGGATGAATTATGGCTATATTATATAATCAGCCATATTAAGAGAAACGAGGTCGCTTGTGCACGAATTTGATGATCCTGCGGACGCTAATTTAGTTGGACTGGCTGGGGCGGATGAGTTAGCGACAGAAGATGATAATTCTACGATTCGTCGTGTGACTTCCAGGGGCTTGGCTGTGGCTGTTGCAACCTTAGCACTGGTTGGTGGCGGAGACACTAGTCGTAGTAATGCAGCCCCCATGCCTGCAACCGTTGCAAAATACCCTAAACAAATTAATGCGCCTGTGCTTATGCCAGAAATTCAATCAAAGTGTACGCCAAACACCAGAATATTATTTACGCTCGAAGGCGCCAAGGTGGTTAAGCCCGACCAACCCGCGGAATATTTACTAACAGCAAAAAGTTGCCCCGGTACATCCAATAAGTCGCTCAAAAAAGTTAAGGTGACAGTTGGCGGCGACCAGCAAAAAATAAGAAAATGGGAAATTAAAAATCTTGCCCCAGGCGGCCCCAGGCGGCGGGTGTTTAAAATGACTTTTCCGGAGTTTTCTGCCGACACAAATTCAATTAACGATACAGCCGCTCCAGTCGTTACTGTCCGTGCGTCCAAAAACGGCAAAAGAATCGGTTCTAATGAGTGGGTTTTAGATAAGCAAGCTATACCAGGATCTGAATTAGACTACCCCAGGCCGCTGGCCGAAGACGAACCGTGCAAGCCGCGCAAAAATTTTGTAACAGGAGTGCAAGATGATGACGCGTTTGTCTGGCAAAAATATGGTGGCCGCGATGCTGCGCTCAAACTTGCAAAAGAAACATTTCCTGGAATTACAGCACTCAGGATAAATGTCCTTTATAACGATGTAAAGGCTCATGGCTACGAGCAGTATATAGATACAATAAACGCTGCTAAGGAAAGTGGGTTTAATCGCTTTTATATAACTTTAATACCAACTCCATCTTACCGGCCAGATGGCGATCAGACTTTGAATTACATAAACCTTGATCCGGCCGAGATGAGAAGGTTTGCGCAAGAGGCGGCGGCCGCCCTGGGCCCGGATGTTTCTGCGTTTGAAATTATGAACGAAGCAAACCACCCGTTTTTTAACCAGCAAAAAAGCCTTGAGCTGTACAAACCGTTGGCGGCTGCAGGACTCGCAGGGGTTAGAAGCTCCAACCCGAACGCAAAAGTTGTGCTTGGCGGTCTGGCTCCGGATGATCCGGCGTCGCTTGAACAGTGGCTTAGCGGTTTAAAAGGGGTGGGCGACGAGCTTTCTATGCACCCCTACGGAGCACTTATTAATAATTTAAGGCGTTATGTTGCTGCTGCCGGGGGCAAAGCCGGGAGACTAGAGCTATCGGAGTACGGCTATCATACCGGCGACCCTGATCAGATGGTGTATCTTAAAAGAGCTACAGCATTAGCCCGTTGTGCGGGGGCGGCGTCACTCTTTTACTATCTGCTTTACGACCAGCCAGAAAACACAATGAACTGGCACACGGGGGTCCTACCAGCGCCATATCAAACTCCGTCCGGCCAGTAGTGGGGCATACCCTTTTAATGCAGGATAAACCCGAATCAATGTTTTAGTGCTTATCTTCCGAAAATTCGCCAGGTTATTGACGGTTGGTTTATCTTTTGAGAGAGAATTACAGGCGAGGTTGCTGATTGGGTGCCGGCTACTGCCTTTATTTGTCCGACATTTGCACCTTTTGCTATACCAGATTTGACCGGCAAGAGCGAGCCACTAATACTAATATTTACGGCGGATCCTTTCCAGCTCAGCATGGATAAATCCTTGCCAGCAATCACGTTGACTTTGCCGCCCCAGGCAGACTTGTAATTGCCCACAACCTGCCCGGCTTTTACGGGGGTAATTAATTTAAATCCAGAATCCATGGCCGTGACTAGCGGGCGGGCATTGGTGATTGCTGTGTTGCGACTTGGTGCGCCCATGATCGCACCGACAACTGTCACGTCCTTGCCTTCGATTTTACGCAAAGCAGAAAATAAATAACATCCGCCGGCCGCGTCGGTGTCGCCGGTTTTTATTCCGTTGACTCCGTCCACTCCAAGCAGCCAGTTGACGTTGCGCACGGTACCGGCAATCGGAATATCGGCCTGCTGCTGGCTAACAATTTGGGCAAGCACTGGATTTTTTATAGCCTCTAAACCTAAAACTACCAAATCTTGCGCGCTCGACATAGTGTCAGACGAAAACCCGCTGGCGTCCGCGACTTTGGTCTGTTTTAGGCCAAACTCCGCCGTCAACTGGTTGGTGTAGGCGATGTATTTATCAACTGAGCCAAACGCCCAGATTGCCAAACTGTCGGCAAAATTGTTAGCAGACGGCAGCATCAAGGCTTGCAGAGCCTGGTATTCACTGATAGTTTCGCCGCTTGCCACCCGTGCCACTGATCCGCCTAGCGAATAATAACTGTTATAAATGGCTACGTCGGCAGTAGTCATAGTAAGTATCGGGCCCTGTTCGCCCAGCGCAAGCGGTTTTTGTTTCAGTACAGCTAGAGCAGTAATTACTTTGGCGACGCTTGCCGTTGGGGCAGATACCTGCGGATTATTAGTAGCCAAAAGTCCATAGCCCGCGGCGCCAACCGCGGATTGACCATAAGCAGGCCAGGGTAGCGCGGCGGGTTGATCCTTACTAAGCGATGTTGGTAGCGTTTCTGATTTGATGGGGGGCAGGGGCCTGGTATAGAGAAAAGCTCCCATAAACAGGCAAGCCACTAAGATAAACGCTAAAGCTATCCGCAAAATTTTCATGGCTGCCCCATCCTTTATGCTCTAATAATATCATTAGAGCCGCTACAAATTGGTGTATAATTAGGGTGGAAGATTAACAGGAGATGCTAGATGACACTTTATATCGTGCTCGGGATCGTTGTGCTGCTAGGAATAATTGTATTTATTTACAATAGTTTGGTTCGTGTTAAAGTTCGCACCGACGAAGCGTGGAGCGATATTAGCGTTCAGTTAAAGCGCCGCTACGACCTTATTCCTAATTTGGTTAATACCGTTCAAGGCTACGCTACTCATGAAAAGACTGTTCTAGAAGAAGTAACAAAAGCCCGAACAGCAGGCATGAACGCCCAAGGCCCAGTAGAAGCGGCAAAAGCTGACAATATGTTCCAGGCCACTTTAAAGAGCCTGTTCGCCGTGGCAGAAAACTACCCAGACCTTAAGGCAAACCAGGGCTTCCAGCAATTGCAGGCCGAACTAGTAGATACCGAAGACAAAATCCAAGCCGCTCGTCGTTTTTATAACGGTGCTGCTCGCGACCTTAACACCAAAATTCAAACAATTCCCTACAACATAATTGCCAAAACTTTGGGTTTTAAACAAAAAGAATTCTTCGAAGTTGCCAGTGAACAAGCCGCGGCAGTAGCCGAACCTGTAAAGGTTGACTTCAACAAAACTACCTAGTTAGTATTTCGTATAAGTATTTAGTATATAGGGATGACTACAGAGAAGATCACATCTCTTACCCAGCTGAGGGCATGGCAAGAGGCTCGAATATTAGCGGTGACGATCTATAAAATAAGTGCCAGGTTTCCTGCTGAGGAAAAATTTGGATTAACTTCTCAGGTAAGGCGTTCTGCCGTATCGGTCGCAGCTAACATTGCCGAAGGATTTTCGCGGGGCGGAGCTAGGAATAAGATTCAATTTTATACAATTGCTCTTGGTTCGCTTACCGAAACTCTAAGCCATAGTTACATTGCGTTTGATCTCGGATATATACATAAGGAGGATCTAGACATGATTGAAAACAATGTTACGAATGTTCAAAAGATGACTAACGGATTAACTAAAAGTGCGCAGAGCAGAAACCCGCAATACTTTATACGTACTACGATATACTTATAATATGTATAACCAGATATCTGCCAATAAACGCCGCACGGTTTTTTTACTGCTAGCTTTTATAGTGCTGCTTTGGGGGCTTGCATACGTAATTAGTAAGTCTACTGGTCAGCCGGGTTTGTTTTTTGTGATCGGCGTTTTTTCTTTGCTCTACTCCTTATTTAGTTATTTTGCCGGTGCAAAAATGGCGTTAGCGATTAACGGCGCCAAACAAATCCAGAAAAAAGACGACCCGCGCCTATGGCGAACAGTAGAAAATTTGAGCATTACAGAAGGTTTGCCTATGCCCAAAGTTTATATAATGAACGATCCGGCGCCCAACGCTTTTGCTACTGGGCGCAAACC
>CAZUXR010000028.1:0-4943 GCA_964624785.1 uncultured Candidatus Saccharibacteria bacterium | reverse complement strand
CGCCGTGAATACCTGGCAGATGCCACCGGAGCTTTAACTACTCGATACCCCGATGGCTTGGCTTCTGCCCTAGAAAAAATCGGCAAATACGGTAGCACGCTTAAAAAACCTAATACAGCCACCGCCCATATGTTTTTCGCCAACCCGCTTAAAACCAAAGGCGCAATGAATCTGTTTAGCACCCACCCCCCAGTAGAAGCCCGCATTAAAGCTCTGCGCGAAATGCGTTTATAAGATACAATTAATTTACTATGGCAAATAAAAAACCCGCAAAAAAACCTTCGACTAAAAAAGCCCCAAAGGCGGCCAAGTCGTCAAAAATCCCAGCTAAATCCGCTAAAAGCTCGGCAATTGCAATCAAATCAAAGGGTAGCGACGCAAAAAGGCCTTTTGCTAACAGTTTTAAACTGACTATTCAGACAATTAAAGTAATAAAAACGTTTTGGAAACCGCTGCTGGGCATAATTGCTGTTTACGCTGTAATTAACCTGGTTTTTGCCAGTGGCATAATAAGCGATGCGAGCTCGACGGTTAATGGCATCAAAACTAATATTCAGTCTTCTGCCGGCACCGGCAAGCTGGCAAACGCTATCGATGGATTCGGAGTTTTGCTAGCAGGCAATTCTGGCAGCTCGCAGGGGTCAACCGCTCTGCAAAGCTTATTGTTGGTGATTGGTAGCCTGGCAATCATCTGGGCGCTCAGGCGATTGATATCTGGTGAACCCACAGGGGTTAAGCAGGCGTATTATCAATCGATGACTCCGCTGGTGCCGCTTTTGATCGTTACCTTTTTTACTATCCTACAACTTATGCCCGCCGCGTTTGGCGCAGCCGCGATGGATTCGGTTTTTGCTACGGTGCAAAACGTAGCGGCGCCGATAGCCGTTGGACTGGTAGTGGCATTCGGGTTACTTACAGCCTGGTCGCTGTACATGCTTAGCAGTACCGTAATTGCAGTTTATATTGTTACCTTGCCGGGAATGCATCCGCGGCGCGCTATGAAGGCTGCAAAAAAACTTGTTGTTGGGCGCCGGTTTAAAGTTATCCGGCGAATGCTGTTTTTGCCGCTAATTATGCTTTTAGCAACCGCCGCTTTAGTCGTGCCAGTAATATTAATCTTTAGCGCAGCGGTGCCCGCTTTGTTCTTTGCGATCACGATGGTTTCACTATTATTCGCACACACATATTTATATAACATGTACAAAAGTTTGATCGATGGCTAGGGCTTCAGATATCTCGTCTGCGGACCGTGCTAAAAAACTTCGCCAGCTCATAGATGACTACCGCTACCATTATCACGTAAAAAACGAATCTACGATGAGCGAGGCGGCGGCCGACAGTTTGAAACACGAGTTGTCGCAGTTGGAAGCCGAACACCCGGAATTAATTACTCCCGATTCGCCAACTCAGCGAGTGGCCGGCGCGCCGCTGTCTGGATTTAAAAAACTTCGCCACTCCACGCGAATGCTGAGCTTAAACGACGTTTTTGACCAGACGGAACTAGAAGCCTGGGTTGTGCGAATCAAGAAGTTAATTTCTTCCGAAATCCAAATAGAATTTTTTGTAGACTTAAAAATGGACGGCCTGGCCTGCGCGCTAATTTACGAAGATGGTGTGTTGGCGCGAGCCGTAACGCGCGGCGACGGGTTTGTGGGCGAGGACGTAACCGCCAATATTCGTACCATGGAATCTATCCCGCTCCGCTTAGATTGTGATATGCGAGGCCAGGCCTCACACATAGGGTCTCGACCCCTAGAAAACAGCTTAGGTCCGGCCTCACACATGTTACGGGGGCGTACAGAAATCCGCGGCGAAATTGTGATGTACAAAGACGACTTTAATAATCTAAATAAGGCGCGAGCTGCAGCTGGCCAACCGGTATTCGCCAACCCGCGCAACTTGGCTGCGGGCACCATTCGTCAGCTTGATCCAAAACTCGTTGCCGCGCGACCACTAAAATTCCATGGTTATGACCTGCTGCGCGATAATGCTTCCGATGTGCCAACATATGAATTTGCCTACCAAATAATGCGCGCGCTTGGAATAGCCGTGAACCCCGCAGTAAAAGTTCTTAAATCTACCAAAGCAGTTGTGGAGTTTGCCAACAGCTGGGAGCAAAAACGCCACAATCTGCCATACAACACAGACGGGCTAGTGGTTAAAGTTAACGACCGTGGGGTTTACGCGCGGCTTGGAGTTGTGGGCAAAGCTCCGCGCGCGGCAGTTGCCTATAAGTATGCTGCAGAGGAAGCCACGACACTCGTAAAAGATATCGTGATAAGTATTGGTCGCACCGGTGCGGCTACGCCGGTAGCTGTGTTCGATCCGGTGGTTGTTGCCGGAACGACTGTGCAGCACGCCAGCCTGCATAACGCCGATGAAATCGCCCGTAAAGACATTCGCATAGGCGATACCGTGATTATATTTAAAGCTGGCGACATTATTCCGCAGGTGCAAAAAGTTTTGACTGATCTGCGCCCAAAATCTGCTCACAAGTTTGATATGCAAGCCGAACTAAAGCGCCAATATCCGGAACTTAATTTTGTTCGCCCAGATGGCGAGGCGGTTTACCGCGTTAAGGGCGCGACCGCTAAGATTTTGCTTAAGCAAGCTTTGGCACACTTTGCCAGCAAGGGAGCGCTGGATATCGACAGCTTGGGAGAAAAGAACGTAGCCGCGTTGGTGGACGCTAAGCTGGTTCATGATCTTGCCGATATTTATTCGCTAACTCGCGAGCAAGTTTTGGGGTTGGAGCGCTTCGCGGAAATTTCTACAGATAATCTAATTAGTGCCATCGCGGCTGTAAAAAAGCCTGAATTACCGCGGTTTATCTACGGTTTAGGAATTCGCCATGTGGGTGTTCAGACAGCGATTGATCTGGCAGAAGAATTTGGTTCACTGGACAAATTAGCTACCGCAACCGTGGACGAACTTAACGCGGTTGAAGGCATTGGCGAGGTAGTGGCCGAATCCATCTTAGCCTGGTTTGCTGATCCGGATAACCAAAAACTTTTGGATAAATTCGGAAAACTAGGTGTAAAACCGTACTACGAACCCAAAGTTCGCGGCCGCTTGCATGGCCAAAGTTTTGTAATAACCGGCACATTGCAGCACATGAGCCGCGATGAAGCCGCCGACAAAATTCGTAGCTTGGGCGGCACTTTCCAAACGTCAGTTGGCAAAGACACCGACTATTTGGTGGTGGGCAAAAACGTAGGCGCCAGCAAGTTAGCTAAAGCCCAAAAACTAAAAATAAAACAAATCTCCGAACCCGAACTACTAAAAATAATAGAGGATAAAGAATGAGCGAGCCCACCTTTATAACCGGTAATCAAGGCAAGGCGGATTTTTTGGCCAAGTTTTTGGGCCATCCGGTTAAGCATCACAAACTAGATTTGGAAGAGATTCAGTCGCTGGATTTACGCGAAGTCGCCGAATATAAGCTAGATAAAGCTTACCAAAAAATTAACGGACCAGTAATCGTAGAAGACATGGGGCTAAGTTTTACCGCGCTTGGCAGGCTTCCTGGCACAATGACCAAATGGTTCATGGAAGAGTTAGGATGTGAGGGGCTTTGTCGGCTGCTTGACGGATATAAAACGAGGGAAGCCACGGGCAGAGTTTGCTTTGGGTACCGTGACGCTAATCAAACAAAGTTTTTTGAAGGCGAAGTTCACGGGGTTGTGCCAGATCACCCAATGGGAACTGGCGGCTACGGCTGGGATTCGATATTTATCCCAAAGGAGGCAGATAAGACTTACGCTCAGATGAATGATAAAGAACTAAAGAAGTTTTCGTTAAGAGCCACAACCGTCTTCCCGCAAATCAAAAAATTTTTAGCAAGTTTGGATTAATTTTCAAACACCTTTTGCTTAAGTATGATCTACTCTGCAATAGATTAGGGCCCGGATTAAGCTGCGGCTGGGTTGGGCGTGCAAGCCCTCCCTGAAGCAGATGTAGTAAAAAAGTAGCGGGCTTGGCTTCCTAAAAATGTCGGCTCATAAGAATATGCTGGGAGCATATTTGTTGGGACGCTTTTTAGGCAAGCTAGCTTTTTTACTACAGGTGCATCAAGGAGGGTTTGCGTCCAGAGCTTTGGTAACACCTTTTCGGCAAAAGGTGTTTTAATTTTTTGGTTGACAAATGCTAAGCGTAAGCGTGTAATAGAATTAGCTTCGCGCAACCGGGCCCCCCGGACTTTGTACTAAAAAGGAACGGGGCGAAACAAAAACTTTATTCAAACAAAAATAAAAATTCGCTCGGGCCCACGGGTGGGCTGCGCGAAACAAAAAACTATCGCAGTAAAAAGCGATAGTTTTTGTTTGTGTGGTTAAATTAATTAATGATAGACAATCGGACAAAACAAGCCATCCATCACACCCTGCACTGCCTTTTGGGCTGTAGTATAGGCGAAGTTCTGGGAATGGTAATAGGGTCTGGCTGGAGTAACGCCGCTCAAACCGCCTTAAGTATCGGGCTGGCTTTTGTCTTTGGGTATGGTTTGACTTCTCGCAGTATTCTAAAAACTGGCGTTAGCAAAAAACAGGCTATAAAAGGTGCGCTAGCAACAGATACAGCATCGATAAGTTCTATGGAACTCGTAGACAACGCGTTTATTTGGATTGTACCAGGTGCGATACACGCTGGGCTATCATCTTGGCTTTTCTGGTGGAGCCTTACAGCGAGTCTAGTAATAGCATTTGTATTCACGGTACCGCTCAACAGATTCTTTATGACTCGCTCCGGCCATAATCACGTACATTAATAATTTTAATCAAATTTTTGGTGGGCGCTGAGGGACTCGAACCCCCGACCCTCTCGGTGTAAACGAGATGCTCTAGCCAACTGAGCTAAGCGCCCGAATTTTTAATGGTGGAGCATAAGGGACTCGAACCCTTGACCTCTTCCATGCCATGGAAGCGCGCTAGCCAACTGCGCTAATG
>CAZUXR010000027.1:0-10336 GCA_964624785.1 uncultured Candidatus Saccharibacteria bacterium | reverse complement strand
CTAGAAAATCATTAACTCATCTGGTGATCCCAAGGGGAGTCGAACCCCTGTTGCCCCGATAAATCGGGGTGTCCTAACCGCTAGAAAATCATTAACTCATCTGGTGATCCCAAGGGGAGTCGAACCCCTGTTGCCGGGATGAAAACCCGGTGTCCTAACCGCTAGACGATGGGACCGCCAGATGAGTTAATGATGTTATTTAGCGCTTGATGGCTCTTTAATGATTTAAGGTACTTTTCACTCTGCATCGCTTCGCTTCTTGTTTGATACTCCCACGAATACATGAGCTTGACTGGCCTATACGGCTTTGTTGCACGGCACTGTCCATTTTGGTGCCGCAATAAACGATTTTCGATATTGTTCGATTGACCAATATAAAACTTGTTGTTGGCAAGTTCTAAAACGTAAACGTAGAACATTATCTAATTATACTGAATTTTTGCACCTTATAGTACCAGGAACGATGGGACCACGCCAAAATTCATTTGATCTGTATAACAGGGGTATTCTAACACAACCCTGCCCCCAGAGCCAACAAAACACACCCTTTCCGCAGATGATAATTGTTACACGCAAAAAACCCTTGCCTCTAAAGAAGAGGCAAGGGTTTTTTGAATTACCAAATTTTTGTGTGTAAACTGACCTATTTTTACAAATCTACACAAGTTTGGAAAGAGAGCGGTCAGTCACTACTACTCTGTTGTCCTACGTAGTAGACTAGCACAATTGCGGGATTTTGACAATGAGTTATCCACACCAATCGTGCTTTTTAGAGTCTACTTACTTAGGTTCAGCCCGAATGACTGATTAGCTATCGCGGCGAGCACGTCGAGCGCTCAACACGTAGTGGCCAGCACCGCCGGCAGCACTAACACCAGCAAACAAACCAAGCACGTCGCCAGCACCAGTGTTAGGAAGCTCAGTTGTAGCTCCCTTAGTTACTGGAGGAGTAACCGGAGGGATTACAGGAGGCGTAACTGGGGGTGTAACAGGTGGAGTTACTGGAGGTTTAGGCGGAGTAACCGGAGGTTTTTCTACAATAATCTGCTTCGTGCAAGTAGCGGAGGGGCTAGTACTACCTTTGTCGGTATTTATCACTGAACTTACGGTGTAAGTGCCAGGAGTTGACTGATTAAAGTGGTATGTGCCAGCTAAAGCACTGGTAGTTACTGTAGCGCTGTCAACAAGTGCACCGCTAGAGTTTTTAGTGGTAAAGCTGTAGCTCTTAACAGTGGCGTTTTCTACAGAAGCATGAGAAGTAAAATCATACTTAGTACGGTCAAGCTTGATAGCATCAAGGCCGGTACAAGCAAATTTAGACTCAGGCTTTTGTACGTGAACACGAACACGGATGGTTACGTAACCACTAAACTGGCCACAGCCGTTCACTTTACCATCTGGACCAGCAGTACCAATTAAGGCACCGTTGGTAGCAACGCTATCGTTTACGGCAACACCATTTACGTAGTTAGTGTAAAGCTTAGCCGAGCCGGGTTCGTAAGAAACCGAGAAAGGCTGGGAACTAGTTAGATCAGCGGTAGACCAAACCTGGTTAGGATTGGCATTGTCGGCAGTAATGTAAGCCGTAGGACTTAGGGTTGTAGCGGTGTTGGTAGGCAAAGCAAACTTAACTTTTGTATTCTGTGATACTAGGTTAAGGCCGCTAGCCGCGTTGTTGTGGAAGTAAACTGCCAAAACAACCTCTTCATTGTCGGTAACTTGAGTCTGCGTAGAATAGGCAGTAGTAGCAGAGTTAACGTCACGAGTTTTAAGCAATTTACGCTCGTCCCCATATGTAGGGTTATCTGTTATTGAGTTGAACGTGATGTAGCTAGCTGGGTTTGCCCATGTAAAGGTTGGTCGGCTTGGACCAAAAGTTACGGCAGCGTGAACGATGGCTGCTGTTAGGACAATACCAGTACCTACTACCAAACCGGCTAGGCCAGTTCGGCGTTTTGAAGCAAATATATTCATTGCTTTCTCCTTTCGACTTCTTATAAGAAGTGAATGCGAACTTATTAATTGAAATTTAAAAACATTTTAATTGACTGCGCGTCTCTTCAAGTTTTTAATGTTCGCCCTGCTAATATTGCAGCAAGGATGCATTGATTATCTAAACCGGATCATGAGAGGTCACTATTTTACATAGTTGGGATTTTAAAGAGAGGCCGGTGCAATAATGCACTCCTGACCTCTCCCATTTGGGAGCGATATTCTTCCCTTCACATACTAAATGTACGAGGCGCTTGTGGGGCCGCTCGGATAGAGCGGCCCCACAGCATTCCTGTTGGTTGATTGCTGCCTCAGCCTGGGGGCGGAGGCGGGGGGTTGGTGTTGCCGTTCGGCGGGGGGGCCGGACTGAAGAACGTTGCCGTTCCGCAGTTGGCCGTCTTGCCGTCGGCGAACTTGGTCACGATCGCGTTGATCGTGTACGTCACCCCGTCGCCGGGGGTACCCGATGCCGGGGGCGTCGGGTAGGTATGGGTCCCGGTGGCAACGCCACTGGAACTCGTACCGTCACCCCAGCTGAACGTTGTGGCGAGAATCGCGGCGTCGCCGGTCACTGTGACCTGCGCTGTCTGCGAGTCCGACTTTGCGTTCGTCACGCTGATAGTGCACGAGTGCACGACCGGCGGAGGGGTGTTGTTCGGCGGCGGCTTGATGACCGTTGTAGAACAGACCGTCGAGCCCGGCGAGTTGATCGCGGAGCAGTCGACGTTCGTGTTCGTCGAACACACCTCGTTCCCCGTGTTACCTGCGCCCTTGACGGAGCAGACGTTCACGTTGCCGGAGCCGCACTGTGCGGTCTCCGAACCCGCTCCGTTGCCGGAGGAGTTCGAAATACATGCCGGAGTCGAAGCCGCTGGCGTCTTGGGCGCCGGCTTGCTTTTGACAGGAACCTTCTTGTGCTTCTTAGGGGCCGGCTTGCTCATGTACAGCTTGACGTACGCGAACGTCGGGAGCGGATTCCCGCAATCGGGGAGTCCGATGACGCGAACCCGAATGGTGACCGCGCGGCGATGCCGCTTGGTCCTGTGGGTCGAAACGTCAGACTTCTTGTACTTCCTGGGAAGCACGTAGAAGATCGCCTTGCCGCGGCTGTAGCTGCGGACACCGGCGTCGAACATGCTCCCGTTACGGCACCCGTAGTCATGAGCGGCGGAAAATGGCCTTGCGGCCTTCCCGCTCATGACACGCTGCTTCATCCACTGGCCGAGCGTCACATCGACGCTCGCAAATCCAGCGGGGTTGAAGACAGTCGACGTCGCCTGACTGATGACGCCCTCGTTGCCGAGAACCTTCATCCACTCAGACGTCGAAGACACGTAGTTGCCCGGGCGGTTGTTGCACTGCCCGATCGAATCCGCCGAAGCGGATCCTGCGAGGATCGTCCCGCCCACCACACAGGCGGCGAGGACGACCAGAAACATCTTGAACTTGGCCATGAGATCACCTCCTGAGGGTAATCGAGTTTCACCAACGTGGCCACCGTTGGATCTGCCCTAGAACGGGCGAGACACTTAAGCAACAATTTCTATAATTGCAACCTAAGTGCCTCGTCCATTCATGAGCAAAATGTATGCGAAGAGTCTATCACTCTAAACCAAAAACTACTCAAACTAGTTAAAGCGAGTAGTAGAGTTCAGCGAATGAACTCTCATGATCCGATTTGTCAAATTGCACCTCACCCGCCACTACTTCCGGAAAAAGCTTTGGTCGCTTTTCCGTAAGAGATTTGTCTTTATGGGACCTATTAGCTCCCTTTCTGATTCCACCTCTTCGCCTGTGATGCGAGGATGCTCCTACTTTATCATAAGCTCCTATAAAAGTCAATATGCTAAAGCCTATTTTTGTAATAACCACAAGCACACCACCCCAAAGACCACCTCAAAATCCCCACCCAAATCTCAAACCTAAAAGACCTAAAAGGACGGACCTAGCAACAACATCGCTCCAAACAAAATAACCCCTTTCATGCGTCCCTTTTTGAGAGAGGACGGACCTAGTGCGGGTATTTTTGCTAAAGTTCGAATCCGTCCGCTAACTGCCATTTAAGGACGCTTAGCTCGTTTTTACTGGCCTCGTAATCATTCACAAACTCTAAATATTCCTGTCGATTATTGTTAAACATTCCTAAAACCGGCCGCTCGCTCAGCCAGGCCGCATGCTTTTCACCCTTATAATACGGCAAGCTGGAGTATGCCCAGCTATTGTAATCATCTGGATTAAGATGAATATACCGCGACACGTGCTGTAGGTATGCGTCTTTGTTGACCAGCGAGGCTTTATATCTGCCCTGAAATAAGCCACCTACACGCTGGTGGCGATTATTAAAATACATCACATACCCAGTCATAACTCTTCTAATTAACTTCGAAATCCCATCAGCGTCTTCCTGATAAAGCAGCAGGTGAAAATGATTCGGCATCAAGCAGTAAGCCAGTAATTTGACGCCTGAATCCAGTGGGGTGAAGCTAGTTTTTTGATCATCACCCTGAGTTCGCCTCTCTAAATATTTTTTTAGTAGCCCTAAGAAGACGGTGTAGTCTTGATCGTCCAAAAAAATATCGCGCTTTTCTACACCTCTGTTGTACAGATGATAATATTGGTCGGGCGCGAATTCTTTAATAACATTCCTGCTTGGCATTGCTAGGTCCGTCCTTTCATGAAATAGCTTAGCATACTTCTTAGGATTTAACGAATTCGGAGCTGTGCGAGGACGGACCTAGTGCATGTGGCGAGTGAGGTAATATTAAAGGATGAAGATTGGAATTGTAGGTTGGGGAGTCGAGGGGCAAAGCGCCTACCGTTATTTTGGGTCAGAACACAGCTACCTGATAGTCAATGAGCATCCGCATGGCGACTTCCCTACTCCATCTGATAGAATTCAGATTCAACACCTGGCAACAGATAGGCCCCAGGGAATAACCGGCCAATCCGCCGATTTAAGCTATCTGGACAATCTAGATACATGCGACAAGATCATCTACACCCCCACTTCTTACAAAAATCTGCAAAAACGCTTTGCGCCAGATGACCCTATCTGGGCAAAAGCTAAAACCAACCAGCACATCTTATTCGAAGAAGTTAAGACTAAGAACGTTATAGGGGTGACTGGCACCAAAGGCAAGGGCACTACCTCTACCCTGATAACCAAGATGCTAGAGGCTGCCGGCAAGAAAGTTTATCTGGGTGGCAACATTGGAGTGCCGGTTCTGGACTTTGCCCGTGATGTGCAGGCCGATGATTGGGTGGTTTTAGAGCTATCTAACTTCCAGCTGCTAGACTTCCCCTACAGCCCACACATTGCAGTGTGCCTAATGATTGTGCCGGAGCATTTGGATTGGCACCCCGATGTAGAAGATTACGTAAGCGCTAAACGCAATATATTCGCGCACCAGACACCAGGAGACATTGCCATTTACTATAACGGCAACCAGTATTCCGTAGAGCTTGCCAAATCTTCTGCCGGCGCAAAAATTCCCTACTACCAAAAGCCAGGCGCGTTTGTCGACGGCGACGGGCAGATTGCTATCGGCGATCCAGAAGTAGGAATTATTAATAAGTCAGAGGTCAAACTCCTGGGCGAACATAACCTGCAAAACATTTGCGCCGCCATCACGGTAGTTTGGTTTACTCTGAGCGAAGTCGAAGAGCAAACCAAGCTAGATGCCATCCAAAAAGTATTAACCACTTTTACCGGCCTGGAGCACCGCCTGGAATTCGTCCGCGAGATTAACGGGGTCAAATATTATGACGATTCCTTTGGCACAACCCCAGAAACAGCGATAGTCGCCCTGCGCTCATTTGCAGAGCCCAAGATTGCTATATTGGGCGGATCAGATAAGGGCATCCCTTTTGACGGACTAGCCAAGGAAGTTACTAAGAACAATGTCAGACAAGCGATAGTAATCGGCGACACTGCCCCTAAAATCTCCGAGCTGTTACGCCAAGAGGGGTTCGACGACATAGTTTTAGGTCTTACCTCCATGAAAGATATTGTGGATCAGGCCAGCAAAATAGCTCAGCCAGGAGATGTAGTTTTGCTATCGTGCGGCTGTGCTAGCTTCGGTTTATTCAAAGACTACAAAGATCGCGGCAATCAATTCAAGCAAGCTGTCGCAGAACTGCTTTAAGTCGTTTTATTACCGCTTCTTCTGGCTGGATCACATCCGCCCGACCATCCGCTATTTCGTTAATTAGTTCTTCTATCCAGTGGTAGTGCGTACACCCAAGTACTATCTGATCGGCTCCACCAGCAATAACTTCTTCAATAGTTTTTGCGACTTTTTCGCGCTCTAAGGAGTTATTGTCTATCCAATACGCCCACTTACTGCAGTCCGGTTCCAACACTTTTACCCCTACGGCATATTCTTGTTTAAGATGAGCATACCTGTCGCTAGCTAAAGTTCTGGGAGTAGCACAAACGGCAATCACCCCTGTCTTGGTCACCAAAGCAGCCGGCCTGACTATGGGTTCTAAGCCAATCAAAGGAACACTCAACTCTTTGCGTAATCTGTTAATCCAGTTCGTTGTAAGGGTGTTGCAAGCCACAACAATGACTTTACAGCCAGTCCCCACCAGATTGTCTAGAACTGGTTTAGAGTAGTGGTAAATATCATCCAAATCCATTTTTCCATACACTCGCCCGGTATCGCTTTTAAAAACTACCTCGTAATCCGGCATTGCCCGCTGGATTGAATTAGCAACAGACAAACCACCTTTACCGCTGTCAAAAACTCCTATTTTTAGTTTAGTCATACATTAATCATATCAAGTTCACCCCCTTATCCTGATTGGGTTAATAGTTATCACTTGAGTAAATTCATGAACGTGGGCAAGAATCGTAGAATTTTTGCCGAACGGGAATGCGGCCAGATAGCCATTGGGCATGATTTATCTAAAGTAGTTAATTACTAAGTTGGTCAGAATAATTGCCCCAAGGAGTCTGCGGAAGGTGCTGTCGCCCCTAGTTATTTCTAAATATGCCCATGTAAAAAGTAGTGCTGTTCCTAGCTGTTCGATCGAATGTTTTATGTGCTGGCCGCTGACTAGCCATCCCAAAATTTTTGTAACAATCCAGCCATAAAGAGGCAAGTTCGGCCACTGCCATATGACAACCTGTCCCTTATTATTTTTAAAAAAATTGCCAATCACTGGCTTAACCACACCCTACCAGGGGCGGGTGGTTATTCTGGTTCCGGGGATTATTTCTTGGCTACCCCACACGAATGCCCATTTATTCCAAAGCTCCGCGCTTCTTTTTGTGGCATTTGGAGAGTTTGGGAACGGTTCGTCATCTTCGCCAAATGTACCAATCCAAGCACTAGACAGTTCGTAGGTTCCGTCTTTCTGGGGAATCAGATGCACGGAAACGTAAGAGCATGGTTTGGCAGGGCGCGTTTTAGTAAATGGCACAAGTCCGTCATCCGCCCGGTTTTTGCGCACAGCATATATAATTTTATCCGTCTCGTCCACTTCAACCACATCACATGTTCCAACAATTCTACCAATATCAACATGGGTAGCCACTTCTTGCCCCTCTAAATTTATCTTGCTAACCACTTCTGTAACCAAATCCTTCAATTGCGGAGTGTCTTGCAAATGGGTAGCAGCATGCGAATAAACGGGGTCATAGGTAACCTTAACACCATTTTTGGACCTACAAATAAACTTCTGCATATGCTTTATGAGTATAACAAAAAACTACGGTTGGCCGGTGATGAATTGGTGGGGGTTGACGGGCTGATTGTTGACGCGAATTTCGAAATGAAGATGAGTGCCCGTAGACGCACCAGTGGAGCCCTCGTACCCGAGCGTTGTTCCTTGGTCTACAGATTGCCCAACGCTCACAGATACGGAGTACAAATGTCCATACACCGATGTAACTCCGCCGTCGTGGTCAATAATTATATGGTTGCCAAGCCCTCCGCCGGAATGTATTACTCCAATAACCCGCCCCGGTTTAAATGGTTTTATTGGGGTGGTGCCCGATGGCTTGCCGTCGCTAATATCTAAACCGGTATGGATTGCCTGATAGGGCAACTCCGGCACGCCGAACTGCGTTGTAATGATTCCGTGCAGTGGCCATATCGCTGTGGACTCTTTTGGGGTGACGGATTGGTTTAAGCTTTTTATAGTCGGCTGCGTAGTTCCTAGACTCGAAGCTGTCTTTTTAATAGGAGTGATCGTTGGCACAGGAGATTGATCGGATTCTGCGGGCGTAATTATAGAACCAACGCTCGGCGGGCTTGGGATGTGACCTAAAACGCTGCCCGGCGCATGGATCATAAACGCAAAACTTTTTGTCATGCCATGAGCCGTAAAAATAACACTACTACGTATACTGTGGGCCGCAATTTTGCTACCACTACCAGCAACCCAAAGCACAGAGGAACTAACCCCACGCACACTGTTGTTAAGTGTTTTATCTGCCGATGAGCTCACCCTTGCAAGCGCGGTTACTCCTGTATCCATACCATCGGCAATTATATTTGGATTGTCTTCAGGCGTCACCGCGCCGTTGTCTAGCGCAGGATTATTAGACTTGGCATGCACTACAGAATTGTCACTCGTAACAGATAATATAAAAGTTAGCAGAAGCAAACTAATAACAATTAGCACGCTGCCAAGCAAAAATCGTAATTTATATATGATTACAAATGTCTGTTCACTCATACATAGTCTATTTTATCCGAATCAAAGTATGTAAATTATACACTAATTTTGCACAGGTAACATGCATAAGCGGTAATAGTATATAATTATACCTTTTATTGGCTTCACATACGCATATTAAGGGGGGCGAGCAATTAATTTAGCCAAGCAAAAACCCGACCTTAAAAGTCGGGTCCTAGCTTGGAGGGCCTGGAGGGACTTGGTCACGTTCCGCGACCCCGAAACTTCGCGATCAGCAACAAGTTGCTGTCGGAAGGTTTCCTTGCGAAGTGCCCCGGCACTTCTCACCCACTCCACGCTTCACGTGTCGTGGCTCCAAACCCGCAAAGCCTTGCCAGCAAAATACCCCATTACAAGAATGGGGCATATTGCTGGAGGGCCTGGAGGGACTTGAACCCTCGACACGCGGCTTAAGAGGCCGCTGCTCTAACCAACTGAGCTACAGGCCCCCAAATCATTGTGCCGCATTGACACTGATTCAGGCTAAGCCTGACTCCTGTAAATGCTCTTGGCGAATTGCTGGGTTGCACGTTTGCGGTACGTACTCAATGTAGTTTACTACACCTCCGGCCGTTCCTCAGCGGCGCCCCATCACTCCGCTCAAGCACAATGATTTGGGCGATAGTAGATCAAGCGAATACTAACATGCTCACCCCTGTTATGTAAACGGTGCTAGAATTGTAACGTGAACAAACAGAAGGAGAGGCTCCGCCAAAGACTGCAAGAAATTCGCCAAGCAATGTTACCCGATGAGGTAGATTCCAATAGCCTAGCTGTTACAGCTAAATTAATGTCTGTTACAGATTGGAGCAAAATTAAAAAAGTGCATGTTTATCGGAGTATCAATGCGTACAACGAAGTAAATACTGATTACTTTATAAATGAGTTTACGAAAAGTTATCCGAAGATAAAAATAGTGTTGGGCGGCAAAAACAAAAACGAAGTAATGCCAGCAGAAAAGTTCGATCTTATAGTGGTTCCTGTTTTGGGGTTTGATACAATAAACCACCGTTTAGGCTTTGGGGGCGGATGGTACGACCGTTTTTTAGCTACCCAGCCCCAAGCTTTAAAAATTGGACTTTGTTTTCATAATGGATTTATTAAAAAAGGCTTGCTGCACGAGCCGCACGACGTCCCCCTGGACAAGATAATTACAGAAGTGTAATCTCTTTGCATGATTGTGAGGCCGGTTAAGACCAAACGTATTTTGCCTGGAAATAAAAAAATCGAGCAAGTTCTTGATCTTTATTTACCTAAAATAAAAGATCGATCGTTTGTCGTTATCACCTCTAAATTAGTTTCGATTTGTGAAAACCGAATTGTGCAGTTTGAGAAAGCAAGTCTTGATGAACTTACAAAGCAAGAAGCCGATCAATATTTAGCAGATAATTTCTCGGAGCATCAATTTACGATAACTCATAATACGCTGATAGTTCGGGCTGGCATCGATAAAAATCCCAAGAAAAAGTATTACATTTTGCTGCCAAAGGACCCCCAAAAAACTGCTAATAAAATTAGAGCTTATCTCCTAAATAAAACTGGCCTAAACAATTTAGGGGTAGTAATCACCGATAGTGTGTCGACTCCTTTGCGCCGCGGCGTAACTGGTATAGCACTAGCATATAGCGGCTTTAGGGGCCTGAAAGATTACACAAAG
>CAZUXR010000026.1:0-10624 GCA_964624785.1 uncultured Candidatus Saccharibacteria bacterium | reverse complement strand
GAAAGGTGGTATGGGGGCAACTCCATCGAGGGTTCGAATCCCTCCCTCTCCGCCATTCGACAAGCTCATAGCAAGCCATTTGACGCGCTGTGCTTGCCCATCTTGACTTATGCGAAGGGTGGAAGCTAGGAGACTAGAGAATGATCCTGAGCGATCCGCCAGTCGGCGGAGAGTCGAAGGACCCAAAAAATTCCAAACCCGACTACCCGGCCACATCTGTTACGCTTATGCTTGCGTTCGGTTCTATGACTGAGCTTTAATAGTTATATATGGAAACTCCGTCACTTCCTCCCGAAACTGATTCTTATTTAGACTTCTCAAAGGTAGGATTTGATATCACACGTAATCTGGCTAAACTAGACAAGTTGCGTGAAGCGGGCGAGATGGATGATGAAACTTATCGGGCAGAACTTACAAAATTGGTAGAAGAAGAGGTAGCTTACTTAACTGAAGCTATGCAAAAATTCCCGAAAGACTTCTCTATGGGTATGGAGGCAGAAGATTTAGCTCGTTCTTTAAGCGGTGAACGAAAACATGATTTTGCTCTTCACTTCAACGAAGTATTGCATGACATGATTGCAGATCCTGTGCGTCCCGACCTTGATTGCCGTAGTTTGCAACGCATAATTGACCTAACTGTTATTGCCGATCGAGTCAATGATCGCAATTTTTATAAAAGACCAAATAAACCTAGGCAAGTAGGCGACGCGGTTATTGGCCGCGCTGTTTTAAACCTGTTATCGTTTAACGAAGATCCTCGGTCGCTGCGCATCCCTCACCGCCCTTAGTCGGTTGTTTGGTTAATTACTTTTACAGATAGGGTTGTGAGAATTATTACTTACTTAATGCGCTGTTAGTTTTTGAATATATATAGAGCCAAGTGTGACTCTCTGGGGGTTCTAAAGCTTTAGCTTATTCTCAGGTTTGGGCAGCAGTATAAAGATACTCTAACGAAAGGAGCGCGATCATGACTGACAAAGAACAAATCAAGGAAGTCGTTAACAACGTTGCCATGCTGCAAGACATGAAGCAATGGGAGCGCCTAGAAAATTATTTTGTTAAAAAACCGTTTGTAGACAATAAATCGATCAGCGGCGAAATGCCAGCTATGATTCCGAAAAAGCGTTTAATTGATGGTTGGCGCAAAGAAATCGGCAGCTATTTTTACGCCACGCGGCACTTTATTCGCAAGCTGGGTGTGCGAATGTTGAATTCGCGTCGGGCGAAGGTTACTACCAGCGTAGAAAACGTCCATTATGTGGCAGATCGCGGGGACCGGTACGTTTGGACGGTAAAGGGGACGATCGATTACATTTTGGTCAAAACCACTAACGGCACCTGGAAGATAAGCCAGATAATCTTTAAGCTGCAAGACCAAGCCGTTAGGCCTTTAGGTTCGCCTGCGTAAAGTGTGCTGAATTTTGACGCTAAAGTTGTAAGGTGTTAAAATACGTATAATCTTGGTTGAGCATGGCTAGAGGCCAGCTCCAGAGATAGTTCATAAACCCCTGACGTAGGACGGTGTAAATGAGTCAGTATAGCGAAGGCAAAAAGCCCTTGGGCCCGGCGAGATGGGATTGGGATGAGCCGCTTGATCCATTGATCTCGTTCTCGAGCTACCCCGACTTCTTGATATACCTTCTGAGGGATGTCGAGATCAAGGAGATTCATCTGCGAAAGTATCTGTTCGTCGGCAAACGGCTATTTGGCCGGATGAGTCGAGCCGATTTTGCGCGCTGGCTGCATGACCGGAGCTTTTGTCCGACCGAGCCGCAGCAACGTCGCCTTAACGACCTGCGTGTCATCGTAGGTCTGCTTGTCAACTGCCGACTGCTGTATCCCGAGGAAGCCGGGAGGTTCTTGTGTACTCGCTGCGAGGAGCTTGATCATCAGAGGCCCTTGGCTGTGCTGGGCAAGGGCGAGTTCAATCAGGTTCGGGAGTTCACCGAGAAGTTCGTTGCAGATCTAGCTATGCGCTGGTGGTATGACTTGTTTGGCTTCGACGAGGAAGGCAATCCGCTTCCGCCCGCCCCGCCACTCCTAGGCGAAGATGGGCTTCCGTGGCTTCCGCCAGGAATGAAGCGAGTCAAGGCACGGCGCCCACCAGGTACGGATTCTCACGACCTGTCTGAGGGGGAATAATACCCCGCCCACCCGCACTGCGTGGCCCCGCTGGTCCGGTGCGGGCTGGCGGGGTTTCGCATTTATTAAAAGCATAAGCTAAAATGTAAGTAATGATTGTTTGCTTAGTTCGAATTCCCAATTCCCAATTCCCAATTCCCAATTCTTTGTTGCCAGCCAATCACTGCCGCTTGAACATTAGCAGGGCTCCACTAGGATGCGCAAAATGAACATCTTAATAGTCTATGCGCACCACGAACCGTCTTCTTTTACGGCTGCCATGAAGAATTTAGCCATAGAAACGCTGAGCGCCCAAGGTCACAGCGTGGTAGTTAGCGATTTATACGGCGAGGGGTTTAACCCGGTTGCTCAAAAATGGGACTTTGTAACTACTAGCGGTGGCCACTTTAATTACATGCTCGAGCAAAAACACGCCGCGAACTTAGACCTGGCTTTTTCGCCCGATATTGTTGGAGAAATAGAAAAGATCGCTGCGGCTGATCTGATAATATTTGTTGCTCCTATATGGTGGTTTGGCGTGCCGGCGATTCTAAAGGGTTGGTTTGATAGAGTTTTGGCTATGGGCGTGGCGTGGAGCGGCGGCAACATTTACGAAAAAGGACTGCTGCACGGCAAGCAGGCTGTAATGATGGTGGCAGCGGGTGGGCCCGCAGAATACTACCAACCAAAAGGCAAACACAAAGCGACAATCGGGCAAATTTTGCATCCGATTAATCACGGCACGCTGGCATTCTGTGGTTTGAATGTGCACGAGCCGATCGTGTCGCTTAATGTTTTAGGCGTGGGCGACGAAGGTAGAAAGCAGCTGCTTAAAGACGCAGAGTTTAGATTGCAGGGGCTTGCAAGTAGCCCGCAGTGGCTGATTTTCTATAACTAGAAGTTAGCTTAAAGCTGAGAGTCCAGAGCTGAGAGCTAAGGGCTAGAACAAGGAATTGAGAATTTAGAATAGAGAATTGAAAACCTGACTTTAAAGCGCGGATATTCCAATAGTTAGCTTTTACGAAGGTGGGCGAGTTGGCTTAGAATTTTTTCTAGTTTCTTAGCAAAGCGTTCTTCTAGCGGGTTGCCTGATTCATCAAAGGCTTTTTCGAAGTTGCCAAAATGCAGGCTGGCTGGAACTTGCGGCATCCCAAGTTCTGCGACGATTTGCCGTAAATGCTCTACGCTGCGCGATCCGCCGGCGTCGCCACCGTAACTTATAAAACCAACCGGTTTGTTATCCCATTCGTAGCCAACCCAATCTATAGCATTTTTGAGTACAGCAGGGAAGCTGTGATTGTATTCGGGGGTGATCATTATAAACGTGTCGGCTTTTGCTACTCGGTCAGCCCAAGCTCTGCCCTCTGGGTGAGTGTAATCCTGGCCGCTATCTTTCATGCCAAACGGGTCGACTGGTTCGTCAAAAAACGGCAAGTTAAGTTCGCGGATATCAACGTAGTCAATCTGGAAGCGGTCGTCTTGGCCGACAATCCTATTAACCCAATCGGCAACTACGCCGCCTTTGCGGCCCTGACGCGAACTGCCAAATATTATCATCAATCGCATATCTGATATTATACGCTTAAAGTCCAGTATAATGTTTAGTAGTTATGGTGAAGTTGAACGAGCAAGAAAAACGATATGTCCGCGCTGTGGGACTTTTAAGCGGGCTTTGTTCGCTGCTGTTCGTGGTGCGACTTGTCGTGACTCATACTTCCAGATTTATGTTTATTCCAGAAAACCTATTACTTACTTGGGTTGGCCTATTTTTTGGTTGGTTTTTGGTTAATCAGCTCATGAGTCGCCGTTGGTACAGCTGGCATAACATTATAATTAGCGTTTTGTGGCTGAGTTTTTTGCCAAATTGCTGGTACGTGCTAACGGATTTTTTGCACGTTTTTCCTACCGGCGAAGTCAGCGAACTCTACGATATCGTACTGATAAGCAGTCTAGTAATGATCGGTTTTATTAACGGATTTACCAGCTTGTACCTGGTGCACAAAGAATTTGTTAAGCGGCTGGGTGAGCGCAAAAGTTTGTATGTGGTCGGCGGGATTCTGCTGATAGCTAGCTTTGCGATTTACATGGGTAGAGTCCTGCGATGGAATAGTTGGGATGTTATTGCCGACCCTGGCGCGCTTATTTTGAACGTATCAGACCGCATAATCGACCCACTTGGCCATCCACGAGCAGTCAACGTCACGGGATTATTTTTCTTATTACTTAGCACCAGCTACTACACGATTTGGAGTTTGATAAAACCCATATCCAGGAAGCGTACCTAAATAATTATGCAGAATGTAATCAGTGCAGTAAAAAATGCGGTTAAGCAGCTATACGATATAGATTTGCAGCCAGAATTATCGCGGCCAGAGGAGCAGTTTGGTGATTATTCTACCAATGTGGCGCTGCGTTTGGCGGCCCAGCTTGGTAAAAATTCGCGCGATGTAGCCGCGCAGATTGTGGAAAAACTATCGGATAGTGAGTTCGATAAAGTAGAACCCGCTGGCCCGGGGTTCATTAATATGACCGTGAGCTCAAGAATGCTGGCTAGCAGTTTAGACCAGGATTGGAATGAAAATTTTGGCGAAAATAACGATGGAGCTGGCAAGACGGTAGTAGTCGAGTACCCTAGCCCGAACATGGCAAAGCCTTACAGTGTGGGGCATTTGCGACCAGCCAACCAGGGGTGGGCTGTAGCTCAGCTCATGGGCGCCACTGGCTGGAAGGTAATAACCGACAATCACTTAGGTGACTACGGCGCGCCGTTTGGCGTTTGGGTTGTGGGATTTTTAAAGTTCAGCAGCGAGCAGGCTCTGGCGAGCGACGGCGTGTACGAACTTGGCCGGGTCTATATAAAAACCAAGCAGCTTCTAAAAGAAGAAGCCGACCGAGCGGAGCATGCAGTTGCCGACGAAGTACAAAACTGGCTGCTAAAGTTAGAAAATGGCGACGAGCAAGCGATCAGCTACAGCAAGCGGTTCAACGAAATCTCACTTAAACATATCCACCACGTTATGGACCGGTTGCGGATTAAAACCGATCATGAACTGGGCGAGGCGTTTTTTGCTGCGGCCGGCAAAGAAGAGGTGCAAAAGTTATTGGCTAGCGGCACGGCAAAGCAAAATCAAGACGGATCGGTGATTGTGCCTTTGGACGAATTTGGAATCAAAACGCCGATGTTAGTGCAAAAGAGTAATGGCGCGGCGCTTTACGCCACAACCGACCTTGCGACAATGATTTACCGCGAATCAAACTGGCATCCGGACAAAGTGATTTACGTAGTTGGGGCCGAGCAGCAATTCTACTTTTCGCAGCTATTTGCCCTAGCCAAAAAGATCGGCATTACTACCGAATTTGTTCATTATTGGTTTGGCGTAATCGATCAAATTACAGATGGAATTCGAGAAAAAATGAGCAGCCGCAAGGGCGTGGTGCTGCTGGAAGAATTACTCGATAAGGCCGAGGCTCAAGCCGCCCGAATCGTTGAAGGCAAGTCGGTTTCGGATCGGGACATACAAAAAATCAGCCTTGGCGCGATTAAATTTAGTGACTTTATGGCCGATAAGCGCACCAATATATTGTTTGACTGGGACAAGATCTTTGCGCTGAGCGGTTTTAGCGGGCCATATGTACAGTATGCTGCCGTTCGGGTAAATAAAATCCTAGCCGACAACCCAATAGGCGACCAAAAAGTCGACTACGACTACGCCCCAGAAAAAAAAGTCATCGCCAAATTGCTTGAATATCCAGAAGTTGTGCGAATAAGCGCTAATACTTTGGAGCCGCACAGAATTGCCCAATACGTTTACGATCTGGCACGGACAATGAACCGATATTACGAGAGTACCCCTGTTGCAACTGGGCAGGTGGGCGAAAACGAAAAAATCGCTCGACTAATTCTTCTAAAAAAAGTCAGTCATGTACTAACCCACGGACTCGGAATCCTTGGAATTCAAATACCAGAGAAGATGTAAATCCTATATAATAAACTTACGTACAAAAGGAGATTACTACAATGGCCGAACAATCTAGTAAAGTTAATCAACAAAAAAGAAAAGTGGTTACCAAAAAAGAAGTAACCGTTAATTTGCCTGTAGTTCATGCTCCGTATTTTTTACAGGGGTTTGTGGATTTTGTGCGCGAACAGGGCGTTGTTGGGCTAGCGATCGGGTTAGTTTTGGGTGTCGCATCTAAAGCAGTTATTGATTCGCTGGTTGCCAATATATTCAATCCGATAGTTGGCTTGCTAACAGGCGGCGTTTCGCTAGAAAGCAAAAACCTGTGCATTAAAAAGGTGAACGAGGCATGCACTACCAACATGCATTACGGCAAATTTTTGAGCGATCTACTTAGCTTTTTGATAGTCATAGCCCTGGTATATTTTATATTCAAAGCCCTCAAACTCGAACGGTTAGCAAAGAAAAAGGACTAGTTGAGTGAGCGGGCAATTTACCGACGAAGTGTTGCGGGCCAAACTAAGCCCTGAGCAGTTTCATATCCTGCGGGAGGCCGGTACAGAGGCACCGTTTAGTGGTAAATATGTTAACCATAAAGAAAACGGCATGTATGTTTGCGCGGTTTGCGGTGCGCAGCTTTTTGACAGCAAAACTAAGTTTGAATCAAAAACGCCTGGACTGGCTGGTTGGCCAAGTTTTTACGAGGCAGCAAAAAACGAGGCGTTAAAACTAACAGAAGACAAAAGTTTTGGTATGCAAAGGATGGAGGTGGCGTGCGCCAACTGCGGTAGTCATTTGGGTCATCTATTTAAAGATGCAGACGATCAGCCAAAAGGTGTCCATTATTGCATCAACTCGGCCTGCTTAGATTTTAAACCAAAGGGATCAAACGGATGAATCATAAAACGGTCGAAGAATATCTTTTGAGTTTTCCGCATGCTCGGCTGGATTATCCGTTTGGAGAGGGAACGGCGGTTTATAAGGTCGGTTCGCCGGCCGGCGAAAAAATGTTTGCCATAATTAGCGAAGGCAAAGACCCCGTGCAGATAAGCCTAAAGTGCGACCCGCAATTGGCGGAAACTTTGCGCGAAAAATACGAATCAGTCCTGCCGGGTTACCACCTAAACAAAAAGCATTGGAATACAATTTTGCTCACTGGCCAGATGCCTTGGGAGGAAGTCCAGGATTTAATCCGTCTTAGCTACAACCTGGTAGCCGGGACGTACTAAAGCTGGGCTTGGGCAAGCTGCGGGCTGGCGTAGATTACCTTCATATTTGCCAATTCTTCGTTCAAAAGTGCCTGGGCTTTTGGTCCCGATCCGGCGTAAGTGGTGTTTATCGCGGTTTTTAGCAGACCAAAATTTTTATTTAAGTAATCCGCATAAGTAGCAGATAAATTATTGTTTTGGGCGGCACTTACCATTTGGGTGTCTATGGTTTTATCCGTGTAAGCGCCAAGTAGTTTGGTGTTGATTTTCTTTTTGCCAGCAGTTTTTAGGTAAGCCATTATTTGCGTCTGCTCACTGCCTAGAGTAGTAGAAGTCGTGGACGCTAAAACTTGCGTATCTACATCTCTGGCTTGAGCTTGCACTAAGGTACTGACTCTAGAAATTTCTTGTTGGCGCGCCATTACCATAATGAGCTGGTCGGCGTTACTTACTTTGCCCTGAAAAATCGCGGAATAAAGGATGAGAACAACCATTAGCCCAACAAACCCATATAGTCCGTAAGCTACTTTTTTGGGTAATTTGCCGGTGGGTATTTTAAACAATTTTTTGCCCGGTTTTTCCGGATCGAATATAAAGCTATAAGACGGATTTAGGTCTGTGCCGGCTTGCTTAACAACGGTTGGGAAGGCCGGTTGTTGCGCCTGCGGCGGTGGAGTTGGGGCCGTTTGAGGAGCCGGGGGGACAGGGTTCGGGGTTGATTCCTGGCTCGGTGCGGGGGTGTTTTGGGGGTTAATAATATCGGGTTGCATTTATAAGCATTATCATAACACGGCAAAGCTAATAGCGGAGAGCTTAGAGCCAAGAGTTTAATGCATAAAAAGAACAGAGAATAGAGGATTCAAAAGCATGCAGGGAGGTAGCGTTCAGCGCTAGCCCATAAACTATAAACCACAAACCATAAACCCCGCAGCCTCTAGTTCCTAATTGCATTTGGGCTAAAATTATCAGCTTTCAGCTCTTAGCTCTTAGCTTTGAGCAATGTTGCTCCCCAGTTATACTAAAGGGGATGGATGCGGTTGCAGAGGTTAAGTCCCGGTTAAATATAGAGGACGTTATTGGACAGTACGTCCAGCTTAAGCGTGCCGGGCGGAACTTTAAGGGGCTGAGCCCGTTTAGCAACGAAAAGTCGCCGAGTTTTATTGTTAGCCCAGAAAAGCAAATTTGGCATGATTTTAGTTCTGGCCGTGGCGGCGATATGTTTACCTTTGTACAAGAGGTAGAAGGCCTGGATTTTCGCGGCGCGCTGGAAATGCTAGCTCGCAACGCCGGAGTCGATCTAGAACAGTTTAGTAGCGCAAAAAGCGGTCCAAATCGCCAGCTCAAAGACCGCACACTAGAAGTCCTGGAGCTTGCTACAAAGTTCTACCAAAAACAGCTAACCGTCAATCAACCGGCGCTCAACTACCTATTAAAAGACCGCAATCTAACCAAGCAAACTTTGCTAGCTTGGCGGCTTGGTTACAGCCCAAACACTGGCCGCGCATTAAGCGACTTTTTGACCAAACACGGATTTGATAGCCACGAAATGAAGCGTGCTGGTTTGATTTACGAACGCCGCAATGGAGTAGGCGACATGTTCCGCGGCCGGATTATGATTCCGCTGTGCGATGCCCGCGGCAGTGTGATAGGCTTTACTGCCCGATTGCTTATGCCGGATGATAACGCGCCCAAATACATCAATACTCCGCAAACAATTACTTACGACAAAAGCCGCAACGTGTTTGGGCTGCACATGGCTAAAGAATCTATCAGAAAAACCGGCGTAGCCGTAGTGGTAGAAGGCAACATGGATGTAATTGCTAGTAATCAAGCGGGGGTTGCTAACGTGGTAGCCAGCGCCGGAACCGCCATGACAGAGATGCACCTGCGCGAGCTTAAACGTTTTAGCGGCGACATCAGGCTTTGTTTTGATGCTGACCCGGCAGGCGTAGCTGCCACCGAACGGGCTATTCCATTGGCTCAAAAAACAGAGGTAAATTTGCGGATAATCACCATTACCGGCGCTAAAGATCCGGACGAACTTGTCCAAAAAGACATCGCTGCCTGGCGCGCAGCGATCGATGCCGCAGTTGATGCGCCGCAGTGGCTAATTAAACACTACCAGGCCGATCTAGACCTAGACACCGCACCTGGCAAGCGGGCTTTTACGGACGTTCTTTTGCCGACTATCCGTCGTCTGCGCGATCCGGTAGAACAAGAGCATTACTTCAAAAAAATCGCCGAACTCACTGATTCCAGCCTGGAAGCTGTCTTAGAAAAATCCGGCAAAACCGCCGCCGTCCAGGTTCTGCAAAAAAAGGTCAAAATCGACCCTAGCCCAATCGACCGCATAAAAATTGAGTATCAAAAACTCCAAGACCACTTACTGGCCATGACGTTAATGCAGCCAAAAACGCGTGATTTATTAACCGACTGTCAATCCCAATTCTTTAACGAAGGAACCCGCCGCAATTTGCTGGAATTTTTGCAAAAAAACCCCGACTTTAAAGGCGATAATTCCGATCTGCAAATGCTGTACAAAAATTTCGGGATGGGCGCGTCTGACGATACTCAGCGCGAAACAACAGATTATGTTAAAATACTAGGGTTACAGTTTGAAGAATTGTACTCCGAACTGCCCCTAACCGACCTGCAAGAGCAAGCGGCCGGGCTTAAGCGGCGGCTAATTGACCGCTACGTAAAAATTCAAAAACACCAAATAGCGCTTAGCATGCAAGACACCGCAGACGAAGCTAAGACGCGCAAACTAATAGATCAAGCGAACAAATTAAACCAACTTATTTCGACCCATAGTGCGGGCAAATAACAGGGAGGGAGCAAGAGAGCATAATGCCAAAAAAGAAGAAAACAGATGATAAAGCAGACGGCAAAGTAAAGAAAGTTGCCGGCAATTTATTTGATAAAGAAATAGCAGAGCTAATCGAGCAAGGTAAGAAAGAGGGCAAGCTAGATCAGCGAAGAGTTTTTGAACTTATCCCAGATTTGCCAGCTAACATCGACGTACTGGACAAGCTTTATGCAGAAATGGGCGAGGCCGACATTGAACTTATCCCAGCAACCGAACCAACACTCGAGAACCTTAGTACGGAATGGGTCGCCGAAGAGGAAGAAGAAGTTGTGCCAATAGCGACCTTTGTAGACGATATTACCGACGACTCAGTGCGCTTATACCTACGCGAAATTGGCAAAATTCCTTTACTGACCGCCGAAGAAGAACTAGCCCTAGCCCATCGCGTGGTATCTGGCGAAAAGCTTGCCAAAGATCAAATGGCAGAAGCCAACATGCGCCTGGTAGTTAGTATTGCCAAGCGCTAC
>CAZUXR010000025.1:0-10750 GCA_964624785.1 uncultured Candidatus Saccharibacteria bacterium | reverse complement strand
GCTGAGGCTAAAAAACTAGAATCATATGATGTAGGCAATGCAGCAGCTTTAGTTATTAAACCAAACACTGGTGAAATTCTCAGTATGATTGGTTCTAAAGATTACTTCGACGCAGATAATGATGGTCAAGTAAATGTCACTCTAGCTCAACGACAGCCTGGTAGTTCTATCAAGCCAATCATGTATGCCACTGCATTTCAAGAAAAAATTCTCAACCCAGGTACAGTATTGATTGACTCACCCACTTGTTTTACTAGTAAATTCAAACTCTTATTTTTACGGTTTAAATTACTCAACCGCCCCCCCACCCCCCCCGCGGTAGCGCGGAGGATCGGGACTTTGCACTTCGAGTTGAGGTCTACCCGAGACGGACTAGCCGACTACGGGCAACTGCCCTCCAGTGGCGTAAGCATCCTGTCCGCGCTGAACAGGGTGGTTCCGTTGAACACGACCGTCGCGGTCACATGACCGCTGCACAGCTGCTCCAGGGAGTACGACACCGTCTCCGGGAACGCGCTCGCGGTCAGGTACGGCTGGTTCGCCACGAAGGTGACGACGCGAGTAATGGTACTGATCCCATCGCTCGCCGTGACCGTCGCGGTGAACGCCTGGTCGGACGTCAACGCGAATCCCGGTGTCGGAACCGGCTGATTCAGCGGGGTGTTGCCCCGCGCGCCGGTCTCCTGCGAGGTGATTGTCGGGGCGGTTGTGCCGCCACCAGAACCACCACTAGTGCCACCACCCGCGTTTCCACCTCCTCCGTTGTTGCTCCCTCCGCCCGACCCCGGACGGGGCGGACGGTGCTGTCCCGGCCCCTGATTCGGACCCGGGTTGGGCAACTGCTGACGGAACTGCTGCAGCCACTGCTGCAACTGCTGCAGAAAGTCCGAGTGCTGGAACGCACGGGACTGCTGCACGGACTGAATGGACGGCGGCGGAGCGGCCGAAGCCGAACTCGCCACCAATCCTGCGGCGCCGCCAGCGACGAGAATCACCGCAACGATGACCGCTGATACAAAGCGTCGAAGACGCACGAAAAGACCTCCTGGTCGTGATTCCTAGAAAAGACCTCTAAGCAAAAAGTGCACGCCCAGGGCGCGCTACTCATCGAAGGGCCTCTAGACGATTCTGTATATTATTAACTAACGGAGGTGATAAGGCAATTGCTTATGCTAAAAGAAAATATTTTATAACTTAATTCAACTCGTCCCAATCCTCCGCACGGTTACGCGGAGGATTGGGACTTGCACTTCGAGTTGAGGTCGAGGATTAGGCTAGGCTTAAAGGGCCTGGCCGTAGGTCGACGCCGGAGTTGGGCAACTGCCCGTCTGCGGCGGATCGTGGATCGTGCCACTGAACACCACCGTTCCGGTGATCGGATCGGTGAGTGTCAGATGCAGCCCGGCGCAGATCTCCTCCAGGCTGTTGTACGTCCACTTGCCCTTGTTGTCCTGCACGAACGCGAAGTACGACCCAGGGAACGTCGCCTGCTCAGACAACGTTGTCCCGGCCAGACTGGCAGTGGCGTTCAGTACGCCAGTCTTGACGGAACGCACCCAGATCTGTGGCGGGGTTACCGGCACGCCCAAACGCACGCCAGAAAACTCACCGGCAGAGACCGAGATGGTCAGATCGCTACGGGCAATCCCCGCGCTGGGCGGGGTCACCGGCGTCGTCGACGTTGGTGGAGGCGCGGACTGATCCGCGCCCTTGATATCCCACAAGAACATCGGTGTCTGGACCAGACCTCCAGCCGTCTTACAGACGACGTGGGCGTCCATCTTCCCAGCGCTTATTTCGCCAACACCGTGGGTGGCATGGACCGTTACGAATACCAACTGGTCCTTCTTCAGACTGGTGTAAACCAGCCTACCGCCAAGGAAGAACGAACAGTCTGGCAGGTCGTAGTTCGAACTAACCAGGAACTGATAGGTGTACTCGACACCGGGTACCAGGTTGGTTGTCGACTCTTCGACATTCATCATCAAGATGCTACCAACGAACGGATTCCTCGGATCGATCACCGGAAGCGAAGCAGTCTTCAGCTTCACGACCTTGGTCGCGATCGTCTTGCCGGCATGGATCGCCCTCAGCAGCACCGCGAGGTGCGTCTGAGTGGACGGCACGGCCAGCTTGACCGTGCGCCGCACCGTGCGACCCTTCTGGAAGTTCTTGATCTTCCAGGTAAAAGTCTTCCCGCCCTTCCAGGACGGAACGACTCTGATGGTCACATTGCGCAGCGTCTTGCTGGACTTGGCGGTGAAACTGAACACCACCGTCCGGCCAGACGTCGACGCATTCGCAGAACTGACGCTCTGCCCAACGACCGTGAACTTCACGGGCTGGGTGGTCGGAGCGGCCGAAGCCACACCGGCGAAACCGAAGGCGACGAAAGCCACCACCAGAATCGCCATCAATGCATTACGAAAAGACAAGGCTCTCGCCTCCTTTAACTACTCGGATTTTTCTAAGACCTCAACAAAAAGTGCGCCCCCTAGAGCGCAATTTTTATTGAAGCCCTAGACGGATACTCATATTATCCCACCAACAGGGGCAGTAAAGCAATTGCTTACGCTTAAAAACATTTCATGATATATTTGCACCAAACACTCCATATTCGGCAAAAACAACCACCTCTGTTAAAGTAATTATATGAGTTTGTCTATTGCCATTGTGGGGTTGCCTAATGTGGGCAAGTCTACGCTTTTTAACGCGCTGACTGATAATAATATTCTGGCTGCTAATTACCCTTTTGCCACGATTGAGCCCAACACTGGCATTGTACCGATACCGGATGAGCGGCTCAGCAAACTAGCGGATTTATACGGTTCTAAAAAAATCGTGCCGGCCACAGTGACATTCGTAGACATTGCCGGACTGGTGGCTGGAGCCAGTGAGGGCGAAGGTCTGGGGAATCAATTTTTGGGCCACATCAGAAGTTGCAACGCCATCGTACAAGTGGTGCGAGCTTTTACGGACAGCAATGTGCAGCACGTAGATCAAGACCACAGCCCCAGCAAGGACATAGACGTCATTAACATGGAACTAGTCTTGGCTGATCTGCAAACCGTGCAAAAGCGCCTGCCGCATCTGCAAAAAGAGGCCAAAGCTAACCCAAAAATTAAGCCAATGGTTGAAATGCTAGAGCAAATCAGGGCTATTTTGGACTCCGGCAAACCGCTTTTTACGGAATTGGGAAGTATGGATCAAGAATCAAGAGATTGGCTGCAAAAAGAACTTCAACTGCTAACAATGAAGCCGGTAATTTACCTCTTTAATGTAGATGAAGAAACTCTAGCCGATGAATCCAAAAAAGCCGAACTCGCCAAATTGGTGACTCCTGCCCAAAGTTTATTTGTCTGTGCCAAACTGGAAAGCGAACTCAACGGCTTAGACCAAGAAGAATCTGCGGAACTTCTAGAAAGTTACGGCCAGAACGAATCCGGCTTGAATCAACTAATCCACGCTGCCTATGACACGCTGGGACTGCAAAGTTATTTAACTGCTGGCCAGCAAGAAGTCCGCGCTTGGACTGTCAAAAAAGGCGCGACCGCCCCGCAAGCGGCCGGCGTAATTCACGGCGATTTTGAACGAGGGTTCATCGCCGCGCAAATTGTCGATTACAACGATTTAATTCAAGCCGGCTCAGAGGCTGCGGCCCGCGGCGCTGGAAAAATCGCCACCGTTGGCAAAACCTACATTATGCAGCCCAACGATGTAGCCGAATTTAAGTTCAACGTTTAGGCACTCCCCCGAACGACCACTGGTGAGTCGACCTGAATGACGATTTTGTGTAAGGGTTTAAATTCACAAAGTGCCACTGAGCGCCGTGAATCGCCAGCCCGCCGACTAAACGATGGACCCGGCGAACAGCACTGGCTTTGACTGCCTTAATAGCCGGCAATGGTTGCGGAGGTTCTGGTGGCGGCACGACTTGTTCGGGCGCCATGGTAGCTGGCGCCAAAAAGTGGCTAAAGCTACTACCATTAGCAGGCGGGACCGAAACTTGTTGCGGATATTGCCTGAAGTCCATTACTCGTTGCTGGGCATAGCTAGTTAACGCACGCAAGTGAGTTTTGTGCTTGTAGCTAGAAAATTTATGTTGTTTGTTAACAGTAAATATTGTAACTGTGGAGTCAAACAGCCGCGCGCTGTAGTCGATCTCGGAAATCATGTCGTAACGAATATCTTCCACGGACAGAAACGGGATTTTTTTGTCTATTAGCAATATTCGATGATTAGTGGCCACCAGCAAAGCAAAACCGCCGTAATACCTCCCCTGTGCTAAGCCAATAATCTCCTCGCTATCAGTTAGTATGTGTTGGAGTTCGCGGATTTCCGGCTTAAACCATGTGGATATATGACAGCCAATTTTCGATATTCTCGCTTCTATAACGCTCATATGTATCATGGTCGTAATCCCCCTTTCACTGACATTTATATCATGTGCTAGATCAAGGCCAATGACAGTAATTTTGCCCACATATAGGGTATGATATTTGTCACATGCGGCAGGATCCACATAATTCCTAGGTTAGTGTAAATGTGTGACATAATTAGGGTATTATGCTGAATGCTTTAGCCAGTACAGAGCAAGTGCAAAGCTTAGTGGATCTGTTCAAGGGTGGCGTAAAGTTAACTTATAAAAAAGGTGAGTATATAGTTAGACCGGGTGAAATGCCGAGCTCTATTTACTATATAGAGAAAGGGCTGGTCAAAGCTTTTAATATCACCAAATACGGCGAAGAGAACCTGCTTATTATCCGCAAACATCACGAGATTTTTCCGCTCATATGGGCATTGACCGGCCAGGACAGAGGAATTATCTACCAGGCCATGTCGGATACTGTCATCTGGCGCATAGACAAAAAAACTATGCTCAAATTTTTGCATAGTCATCCAGATGCTCTACCCCCGTTACTGGATATAATTACAGAGATGTATCGTCTTCATTCAGAACGTTTATTTACCCTGGAGTATCGGAGCGTTCGCGAACGCCTAATATCGTTCTTACTATCTATGTCGGGCCGTTTTGGTGTAAAAACCCAAGAAGGCACGCTTATAGATGTGCCTCTGCGCCACCAAGATATAGCCAGCTCTATCAATTCCAGCCGCGAAACCGCCAGTCGCGAGCTTTCTAACCTTGATCGCAAGGGACTAATTAGCAATCGCCAGTCTTTTATAACCCTCAAGGATGTTTCGGCGCTTAAAAATTACCTTTAGGACCCACTTTTAAAAGATAAAATCTTTCCAAATTACCGTGCGCACCAGCCACCCTGCTATCGGCTTTTGCCAGAACCACAAAACGATCCTTCGCCCATTGCTCAAATTCTTTTAAAATTTGTCGACGCTGACTATCGTTTTTTATAACTCCCTTATTGATCCGTTCTGCCCCGGCCTCAAACTGAGGTTTTACCATCGCCACAATTTGAGTATTTTTGCCGCACAGTTTTTGCACGGCAGGCAAAATATCACGCAATGACACAAAACTAACATCAATAACAACAATGTCGATATTGGACGATAGAAGATAGATGCTAGAATCTTGTGCCGCTATTCTAGCGTCCAACGTCAATCGTCTAACGTCTAATTGCTCGTGTAGCTCCACTCGTGGGTCGTCGCGCAAGCTTGGGTGCATCTGGTCGCTGCCCACATCAACAGCTATTACTTTTTTGGCTCCGTGGCGCAAAGCATAATCCGTAAATCCACCAGTACTACTGCCAACATCCAGCACGATTTTACCGCGAAAATCTAGGTTCAACCGGTCCACCACGCTCGCAAGTTTGAGTGCCGCTCGCGACACGTATTGTTGCTCAATTGTTAAGGTCACTTTGTTGGATTCGCCAACTTGCTGACCGGGTTTATCGACTTTTTTACCGTCTATTTTAACGTAGCCTAACTTAATATAGCTTTCGGCTTGGCTGCGCGTTAGCACCAAACCCCGGATAACCAAGGCTTGATCGAGCCTAAGTTTGGACGATCGACGATGTACATTAGACATTAGAAACTATTTCTTTACTCGTTCGCGGTAAGTGCCCGTCGTGGTATCCACGTTAATCAAGTCGCCGTTTTTAATGAAAGCCGGGACCTTAATAACAAGGCCCGTTTCCAGTGTGGCGTCTTTACTGATCGAGCTGCTGGTGTCGCCTTTTACGACAGTTTCTGTGTAGGTAACTGTCAGCGGCAGGTTTTTAGGAAGTTCGATGTTGATAACTCGGTCTTCAAACAACTGGGCGGTAACCGCGTCGCCTTCTTTCATGTAACTGCCTTTGTCGTCCATATCTGCAACCGTCACGCCAAACTGCTCATATGTTTCGGTGTCCATAAAATAAAAACTTTGTTCGTCTTTATACAGATATTGCACAGGTTTACTGGCCACATCCGCCGAATCAACTTGTCCGTTACCCTTAAAAGTCTTATCCAGTACACGGCCGTCGAGCAAACTTTTTATGCGGACATTCACGATCGACCCACCGCGGCCCATGACTTTTTGGCTGTAATCAACAACCCGGTACGGCACACCGTCCATCTGAAAAACCGTCCCTTTTTTGAGGTTCGTAATAGATAAACTCATACTTATAGATTATAGAGATTGGATTTTGGATTATAGAATCCAGCTCCCTCTAGTCTCCTCTCTTTTTGTTAACTTTCTGTAAAACTGACAGCGTTTTGTGTGTTGCCTTTCACTTATCGCATTGGACGTATTCCATAATCTAAAATCCAAATTCCAGATTCTAGTTCTTAGTTATTTGCAACGAATGGTAATAGGGCGATGTGGCGGGCGCGCTTGATAGCGGTTGCCAGCTGGCGCTGCTTAGACTCGGTCAGACCGGTCTTTTTACGCTGCTCGATCTGCCCATACTGGTTAACATAGCGCTGCAAGGTTTTAAAATCCTTGTAATCAAAAAATGCTACGTCTGTCTTGTGTTTAAAAATCTTTGCCATGATATCCTCCTTTGTCGGATTTGTTAATGGTTTATAGTTTATGGGTTACGGTTGGTGGGTTTTTGGGCTAATACCATCAACCACAAACCGCCCACCATAAACCTTCTTAGAATGGTATGTCGTCTAGATTAATTGGCTCGTCACCAATGTCTTCTATAACGACGTCTTCGTCTTGCTTTTTCTTAGCTGCCGGTTTAGTACTACTGGCTGCTTTTGCTGGTACCGCAGGGCCTGAATCATCGGAAGATGCCTGTCCACCACCGCCCGGGCCGCCCAAGAATGTCACATCATTGGCGACAACTTCTACCTTGCTGCGCTTTTGACCGTCTTGTTCCCAAGCTCGGCTTTGCAATCGGCCACTTACAAGCGCTGGCCGGCCTTTGCTCAAGTACTGAGCAACTCGTTCACCCAAAGCAGCCCAAGCCACAACATCGATAAAATCGGTTGCTTCTTGCCAATCACCACTAGCATTTTTGTAGCTACGATTTAGCGCGAGGCTAAAGCTGCAAACGCTTTGCCCATTAGGCGTCGTCCGAAGTTCTGGATCTCGCGTTAGGTTACCCATCAAAACTACTTGGTTAAAACTTCTTGCCATTGTAATCCTCCTTCGTTGGATTGGTTAGTGGTTTTTAGTTTATGGTTTTTGGTTTATACCATCAACCACAAACCATCAACTATCAACTCCTTTATTCTTCTTTTTCCTCGTCGTCTTTATCGCTACGCTCGGCAGCTTTTTTGGCTTTTTCGTCGCGCAAAGCCTCTGCCTTGGCCATTGCCTTAAGGTCTGGTTTGGTGATCAAAAAGCGAATAATTTCGTCCGTAATATTAAGAGTTTTTTCCGCCCTCATAACACCTTCGGCCGGCATATCTACGGTGTAAAAAACATAGATTGCGTGTTCGTGTTTCTTGATCGGGTAAGCCAGTTTGCGCTTGCCCCAGTTATCGGTCTTAACGATTTTACCCTTGCTGGTAGCAAGAATTTTCTCTACTTTTTGAGTAGCTTTTTCCAGATCGATTTCTAGATCTGGATCGTACAATACAGCGATTTCGTATTGGTTCAAATCGAACTCCTTCCTTGGTTATAATCCGCGTGCACTAGGGGCCGCGAACTAAGGTTTTATAGTAATCTAAATTATACCCCACCACCCCTGTCGCGTCAATCTTTTGGACATTCCAATTAATTCATGGTTGAATAAAATAAAATGAGTTACGCAACCCAATAAAGAAACACAAGTAAACCTACAAGGGAAATGTGGGCGTTTAACCCATGGCAGAACCCAGAAAGAAGGATAGAAACCCCGGTAGATGACCGCGGGATCGTTATGGTTCCGGAGTTAATTAGCGGCGTACTATCGACTCTTGACCCCGATTATAAATGGATGCGCCGCAGAAACACCCACCACATGTACGGCGACACGCCCTTGGATCAATCGCTGGACAATAAATCTCAAACCGAAGCGATTTTTTGCGATTTGCCCCCGAGTAAACTTCAGGTGCCGGTGGATTTTCATGGATGGCTGCACGAAGTTAGCATAATGCCGCCAACGCCCCCAACAGAGGTTATGAATTACCGAATAGAAGCCTGGCGGGTAGCACTAGATTTGTTCGTAAAAGCCAGAGATTTAACCATAACCGACAAACGCGCTCGGCGTAGACGCCAACACATGGCCAAAAATAGAAAACTTACACTCAAACATCAAAAAACGGATGAGGATTTGCTTGGCGAAGCATATCTAAACAGTCAATACGAGCGCAATTTTAAAGGTTTTTTAATGCACTTGGATCTGTACAGATCGGTTCCGGTGGAATTTATGGTCGCACCGCTTCCAGAAGATGACTCGCCATTTGTGATAGCCTCAATTCTGGGCAAATTCGTAACCAAAGGCGCCATCGCCCTACCCCAGCGAGCATTTGAACTCGCCGCTTAAATTCGCCTTAATTCTTAAGGTTGTATTTTTAGGATATTTATTATATAATTTAGCCAAGTCTGAGTGGTTTACTGCTTGGTCTGCACCTTTATCCTACAGATATCGATTACTCCGAAGGGGGTGAGAAATAAATGCGTATCAAACGCCTGCTAGTCTGGCCACTCGCTTGGTGGGTACACAACCGCACCAAAGTCTGGCCGTACCTGTGGATCAGCGTGGCCGCTACCGCGGTTAACTGGTTGATCCTGACAGGGTTGATCGAAGAGCTTGACTGCAACAAGACCTTGGCCTTTGTCCCGGGTTTTTGTGTGGGAGGCGTGATGGGGTATGCCCTAAACAGGCAGTTCACCTTCACGGGCGGCCATCACAAAGCAAAAGACAAACTGCCAAAGTGGATGCTCATCCGCACTTGTCAGTTCGCCGTCAGCTTTGGGTTGTTCGCTCTGATGATCGCAACCATGCCGTTCATGCCTTACCTGCTAGCCAGCGCACTAACTGGCCCGCCAACCGGACTCGTGGCCTTTCTGGCCAGCAAGTGGCTGTTTAGGCCGCATGCAATCGAAATAATCGAGGAGGTGCCGCAAGAGGCGTGAGTCTCGGCAGTGCTCGGGTTAGACGCCCGAGCACGCCGAGCGCTCGCGCCTCTCTTCATATCTGACGCCTACAGCAAGCCCAAAACTCTAAATTCGAAGCCCTAAATCCTAAACAAAGCTTCAAATCATAAGTTTTAAAATCCAAACTTCCCCGATCTGAGGTTGTTTGAAAATTAGAATTTGTAGTTTGGTATTTGTTTAGAATTTAGATATTAGAATTTATAATTTGAACCTTTGGGTTGCTATACCTTTATTCGTCATCGGGCATATCGTCGTAAACATCTTCAACATGGGCCGGTCCTACGGGCGCTGCAACTGGGTCAGAATCGCTAAACATTTCGTTTGCGTCCGTTATTAACACTTGTCGCGGCTTTGCACCGTCGGACGCGCCAATAATTCCCCGCTCTTCCATGATATCCATCAAGCGGGATGCACGGCCGTAGCCAATGCGCAATTTGCGCTGCAGCAACGATGTACTGGCTTTGCCACTGTTAACTACAACGGATACGGCGTCTTTTAGCATGTCATCGCTATCATTATCCATGCTGGCAACCACGCCACCGCGGCCGTTTATTTGGACTGGCTGACTAATAACTTCTTCGTCATAATTTGGCGGGCGTTGCTCACGCAAAAAGTCGCATACTTTTTTGGTTTCTACATCGCTAATCAATGCACCTTGCACGCGTTTTGGTTTGGCAAATTCGGGGATATTAAATAGTAGGTCTCCACGGCCTAGCAACTTTTCTGCACCAACTTGGTCGATAATTGTTCGTGAGTCTACCTGGCTAACGACCGTAAACGCAATACGCGCCGGCACATTGGCTTTGATTAGGCCGGTTATAACATCTACGCTGGGGCGCTGCGTGGCAATTACTAAGTGAATTCCAGAGGCGCGGGCCTTTTGTGCCAAACGTACAATTAATGATTCAACGTCGCGGGCAGCCATCATCATTAGGTCGGCAAGTTCATCAATCACCACCACTATGTAGGGCATTCCCTCTTCTTTTTTAAGAGTGTTATATTCACCGATGTTGCGCTTGCCTACTTCTGCAAAGGCTTTTAAGCGGCGTTCCATCTCGGCAACGGCCCATTTAAGCGCGCTAATGCACTTTTCTGGCTCGGTGATTACTGGACTCAGCAAGTGTGGAATATCGTGGTAAAGCGCCATTTCTACCTGTTTAGGGTCAACTAGAATTAATTTTAAGTCCGACGGGCTATTGCGATACAGCATGCTAGTCAAAAGCGTGTTAATCATCACGCTTTTACCAGAACCAGTTTGCCCGG
>CAZUXR010000024.1:0-10891 GCA_964624785.1 uncultured Candidatus Saccharibacteria bacterium | reverse complement strand
ACTTGCTACTTTCTACTTTGTATTTTCTACTTTCTAGTTGGAAGTTGCTAGTTGCTAGTTGCTAGTTGCTAATTTTGACAAGCAGGCTTTTGGCTTCCCCTTAAAGGAGTGCGGATTTTAGCCCGCACTCCTTCATTGTCCTCTGAGCTTGATGGGTGGGCGAATATCGCCGCCAGTCTTGCGAGTTCGGGGTCTGGGCCTTGCGACCCGCGGCACCACAAACCGTTTCCATCCTCGTTTGATCATTTCTGATCCTCCTTGGATTTTCGAGTGCCAATCAAGGTGTCGAGCGCAGCTCGACTTTGAGCACCGGCCATCGCAACCTCGCAACAGGCTACGAACGCGGGAGGACAAATCTTGTTCCCCTCGGCATCCGTCATCGGTTTTCGGGATTTGACTTTTCTGGGTATAACTGCCTCTCTTAGAGAGATTTTGGGACACCTGCCTGCTTGTCAATGTACCTGGATCTGCACGGTACATGAACTAAAATCCCCCAAAATCCCTGCACCCTCAGACTCACCAGTTAAGTGATCAGCCAATTTTTCTTCCCTCGAAGTAGCTAAGGCTACTCCTCGATAAGATAAAATTGCTTGCTCATCTCCCCTGGAAGAGTCTGAGCGATGCGGGGTTTCGCGGAACTCCAGTAAACCGGCAGCTCGACAGAGTAACTTCATATTGTCACCCAGTGGTTGTAATGGTCAATATAATTTTGTTGTTAAAAATGCAGTAGCAATTTTTGCTCTGCAACTGCCATCTGATCTATACTAGATAGCTGTGAGGAGTTTTAGAATTAAAAGAAAAAGTCGGGTTAGTTTGGTGTTATCGGCGACGTTTATTTTGTTGGTTGTGGCTACGCAGTCGGGGTGGCTTGACGCGCCTACTAAAAAAGCCGAGAGGGTCCAACCTGGACTGTACAATATTAGCCGCTTCATAGATGGCGACACAATTGCTGTAGATATGAACGGCACAGTAGAAACCATCCGTATGATAGGCATGGACACGCCAGAAACTCACAAACCAAATACCCCGGTGCAATGCTACGGCCCAAACGCCGCAGGTTATACCAAACAGTTAATCGGCGCTGGCAAAGTTCGTTTGCAGGCCGATCCGCTCAACACCAACCGCGACCGCTACAACCGTTTGCTACGCTATGTTTATTTACAAGACGGCACCTTGCTGGAATCCAAATTAATAACTGATGGCTACGCTTTTGAATACCCACTCTTCCCGTTCAGTAAGTCGGCCGAATTTACAGCCGACGAGCAAGCTGCCAAGCAAGCCGGACGCGGGCTATGGACAGCCTGCCAAGTCACCACCGCCAGCAACGGTTCTAAACATACAAACCCAATTTAGTAGTTAGTAGCTAGGAAATAGAAATTAGCTAAGAGCTCAAGAATTTGGAATTGAGAATGGGGAATTGAAAAAGCGGACAGCGGACAAGATGAGTCCATAAACCAAAAACTACAAACCATAAACCCCTGCAGCTGGCTCTTGAGCCCTCAGCTCTCAGCTTCCTTAAATCTGTTTGACTTTTTTGCTGATAAGTGATATATATATATTGACTTTTTGTTGAGCCCTGAAAAGGCGTTCCAATCAGTCGTTTTTTGACAAGCAGACAAACACAAGGTGAGTTTTACGATTTCAAATCTTTGAAGTTATAAACCTCATCTTGTGTGTATTAGGAAAAACACACGCTCGCTCCGAGCGAGAAACATTCTGCGATGAGGAAAACGCAAAGGATACTGCCATATGTGCGATAAGCGAACCATGCAAGTCCAGATCAAGAATGGCGACACGGTCGTCGGCAGCTTCTCCCCCGGCGACGAGAGATCGTACACGCTCACCATCGAACTACTGGAGCCCAAGCTGCCCGACCGCAACCCGCTGCACAAGTACGCCCTCAAGTTCGAGGACATCAAGCCGGATCTCGTCATCCAACGTCACTACATCGACTGCGGATCCACGAAGACCGCCATCGTCATCGGTAAGCCATTCAGGTATGACACCAAGTACCCACCTGATGCCGTGCTTGGCAGGGCTTGGATGGTTCCTGTGGTGGTGACGAGCTCCCTTCGCAAACTGGTTCGGGATAGCTGGTTCCTTACCGACATGGGCGTCATGCCCTACGAGCGCCCCGGGAGCGTGAGTTACTGGAACCGGACGAACTACACCCTGGCCGCAGAGTAGCATCGAGAGCGAACATGGCAAGTGGATGTGGGATAAAACCTGGAATTCACGGCCCCCGTGATGCTTTTTCCTAACCCCATGTCTGTTTGTCATATTCGCTCTGTGAATAAATATTCGCACTGATGAGTCCTGAGAGGACGAAAGCGAAGCGCAGTAACTAGCAACCAGGAATTAGCAATTAGGATTAGGTAGTTCCTAGTTCCTAGTTGGTTTAAAAACCCAAAAGCGGTACCACAGGTAGTTCCAGGCCGTAAAGAACAACGCGGAACTAAGCATACCAATATACGGCGTAACTCCCAGCGATTTTAGGCTAGCAACAATCGCGTAATCGATAACAAGGTTCAAGGCCGAAATGCCAATATAGCGTTTACCCGTTTGCAGTGTTTTATGCTTTAGGCGCGGATCGTCAAAAGCCCAATACCGCTGAACCACAAAGCCCAGCGACCAGCCAACAACGTCGGCCAGCATTTTGGCGATCAGCCAATCCCAATTTAGTACCGAATAGCACAGCGCGAAAACGCCCAACCCGCTCCAAAAGTACACGCCGCCGCCCACCATATATTCTAAAAACTGAACGACAACTTTGCGGCGCGTCATTTACGCCTCTTATGTTTGCCGAATTCGTATTTGAAGGGGTTGTTTTCTAGGTTATAACTATGCGTATGACGATAGATCTCGTTGCCGATCGCCTTAATAGTTAAGCGCCAACCTTCCTGACGGGCACGGGGTAAATCCACATAATAATAAGTTTGCTCTACGAACCCAAAGCTATAGCGCCCGGCGCGCGAAACATAGTCGTAATCTTCGCCAAAGTGGATCCCTTCGTTAAAACCCTTGTGCGCGTTAAATACATCGCGCAGAGTCAAAATGCACCAGCCCGGGGACACCGGATGTTTAGTGCGAGCTAAAAGTTTGATGTAGCGGTAGTTGAACCCGATACCAAAGCGCTCACGCAAAGACGCGTCGCGAGCCCGCATAGTCGCCGACGCCACCACCCAGTTGTTTTTATCAGCCGCGGCTATCATCGTTTTTATAAAATCCGGATCGTCAATATCATCGTCGGCATCTAAAAATAGCAGCCACTTTCCACTAGCCAGCGCCGCGCCCTTGTTGCGCCCCGCCGACGGCCCTTTGGGCGGCGAGCTAACAAGTTTAACGTTAATCCGTTTGTTATACCTTTTTACAACATCCGCTGTGCCATCTTTTGACTTAGCGTCTGATACGATAACTTCAAAATTATCGTGAGTTTGCTTGGAAAGCGCCTGCAATAACCGGCCAATATAAGTCGCCTCGTTATAGGACGGAATAACTACCGAGACTTCTGGTTTGGTTTTCATACAATTTAAGCCTACCCTAATCACATAATGGCAACAACCATGGCCAACCTGGTCTATACTTTATTGAATGCGGCAAATTAATAATAGACTCAACCCGGAAAACAACAAAGCTATAAAATCGCTTTTATACGTTATTGGGGTGGGTGGGCTTTTGCACTTTGCCAGTTTGTTCGTTATTGCGCTAAAAAATCACGACTGGATTTGGTTTAACCCATTGTTCGCGGTTGATGTGGACAGAGTTTTCCCTGGCCTAAAAAATAATTTTCTAACGTTTTTTGGGGGTTGGCTGGCGCTGGCAATCGGCACTTGGCTTGTTTATAAGCTGCTAGCTAGACGTTAGAGCTAACCCACATCTATCCGTTGATAGCGAATCTCAAGTAGCTGCCATGATTTGTCATTTGTTTTCTCAGCTTTTCTGTCGTAGCCATAGCTACGAACCGAAAATGATAAACAAATGATAAGTGGTAGACCTTGGGATTTTAGCCAACAGATAGATGTGGGTTAGCTCTTAGTGTTCTATAAGTTTGATTTTTAGCCACATATGCGGATAGTTTCGCAATTTGTAGGCGATTTTACGGCCGGCCATCGAATTTTTGATTGTTTTAACAAAATTAACCTTTGCGCCAAATTTATGTATATGCAAAGACAAGTCCATGTCCTCGTGAATATCCGTACGCAGGCAAACATCATCACGAACTTTTTGCCATAGATTGCGAGTCATAAACATATTAGAACCCGACAAAGTATGGTGGTTTAGCAACAATTTGCTTGTCCAAAAATAAAAAATCCGGTGCAGGGGATACCAAGTATAGCGGCCTCCAAAATTACGGAACCGGCTGGGCGCCGTCGCGGCATAAAAAGCTTGGCTCCCGTCATCGACATATTGATTTTTAACCGCGACAACCCAATCTTTATCCAAAACACTGTCGCCATCTATTCTGCCAATCAGGTCACTGTTAACGGCGTTAAACCCAGCATTTCGGGCAAAAACTACCCCCTGACTTGGCTCTTTGATGATTCGTACGAATGGATAAGACCTGGCTATGGCCGCGGTATGATCGGTAGAATTATTATCAACCACAATAACCTCGTCAGGCATAACGGCCTGAGCGGCAATGGAATCTAAACAAGCTTTTATATAGCGTTGCTCGTTATAGACTGGTATAACTATAGTAAGCGTTAGCGAATTGCGTGATTTATTTAGCATAAGAATGGTATATATAGGATAGCAGTTAATGGCCACAAAGCCGAGCCGGTCAAAACACTTAAAAAGGAACAAAGCGGCCCAAAAACTAGCCCGTTATTGGACGCGTATTTGGGCTGGATCGATCACGCGAAAAATGTTCGTAAGCGTCATTATAGTAATCCTGATCGTTATTGGCGGGTCGTACGGAATTGCCCGCTGGTATATGTTCAAACACTCCAGCGAACCCCTGCGGCTAGGCACGACTTTTGTGCCTAGCTACGCGGAAGAATTCGGGCTGGACCCACACCAAACTCTGGACGCTATTTTATCCGATCTAAACCTAAAGCACATTCGCCTGGTTAGCTATTGGAATAGTATCGAAACTTCGCCGGGGCAATACGACTTTTCCGGCCTGGATTGGCAGTTTGATATGGCCAACAAGTATGGTGCCAAAGTCAGCCTGGCGATCGGTATACGCCAGCCTCGTTGGCCGGAATGCCACGAACCAGATTGGATCAAAGTAGATTCTAGCCACCCCGACCAATGGCAGCCCCAGCTGTATGCTTACATGAACGCGGTAATAAACCGATACAAAAATAATCCCGCCTTGGACAGCTATCAGCTAGAAAACGAGTTCTTTATGAAGGTGTTTGGCCAGTGCAAAGACTTTAATCGTTACCGGCTAGATTACGAATTTAACATGGTCAAAAAAGCCGATCCAAATCATCCGGTGATAATTAGCCGCAGCAATAACTGGGTAGGAATCCCGGTGGGCAAGCCGGTACCAGATGAATTTAGCGTGTCGGTTTACAAAAGAGTTTGGGATGCCACGATTACAAAACGCTATTTTGAATATCCACAACCCGCCTGGACATACGCCACACTAGCCGGTGCAGAAGAAATCTGGAGCGGGCACAATATGATTGTGCACGAACTCCAGGCCGAACCATGGCCGCCAAACGGTCTGGATGTGGTTAATGCTCCACTGTCCGAACAATTCAAATCCATGAATGCGCAGCGTATGAAAAACCGTATAAACTACGGCCAGGCCACCGGCATGCGTACAATCGACCTTTGGGGCGCGGAATGGTGGTACTGGCTTAAAGAAGCCAAGGGCGATCCAAGCGTATGGAACGTAGTCAAACAAGCCGCCACAGACGCCAACACAAAGAACCAAAGAATCTAACAATTAACTAAAGTCAATATCCGGACGACTTCGAGCTACTGATTTTAAATCAATCGGGTGAGGATTAGCTGACTTCCTCCAGCGACGAACCTGCCGCGCAAAGTTAATAGGCCCCAGTCCGTGGCTATGATGGACCGCAATGACCGGATCTTGCATTATTGAGAGTCCTTCCTCTAGCATTCGTTTCGCGAACGCGCCATCTTCTCCTCCCATAGCATGGGCTTCATCAAATCCACCAAGAGCTTCCCAAACATCTTTTTTTATCATGCAATTAGTGGCGCCCAAAACACCCATTCCGGCTTTTGCTACTTTATGAGCCGGTCGCAAAGAACCTAGCTCATCCGCCATATATGCAAGACTCTCTGTACGCGAAGGATTAATCCCCAGGAACGTGTGAGAAAATACACCGCCCATATCAGATTCACTAAAGTGACGTGCCGCTCCTGCCAATAAGAATCGGTTACTTAGCTTAGCATGACCTATACTCATAAAGACCAAATTATTGCTTGCAGCTTCAACCCCAGCATTCATAGACCGAGGATAGTTAAAATCCTCCCTCGCGAGTTCAATAACTGTTGCGCCGAACTGCCTTGCGATATCCGCAGTACCGTCAGTTGATTCATTGTCTATAACTATAACTTCAGTTCTCGCCGCGTTTTCTTGCTGATCTAAGTCGTCCAGCAGCCAGTAAAGTGGCATTTTTTCGTTTAGAGTCCGTAAAACTACGCTAACTTCTGGTGATCTAGGCGCACCGTAAACATCTCGAACTAACGGATCTCTAACCGCCTCGTCTACGCGTTTACGAAACTTTTTCTCAATAGTTCTGCCAATTACTGGCGTTTGACGTATAAGTTCCGGGTAAAGTAAAACATCTTTAGACATTATGTATATTTAGTTTATACCATTTATTGTATTTAATTGCAATATACCTCATACTGTAGCTTATGTCTAAAAATTCTAAACCCGTTAAGAGTATTTCTAACCGGCGCGCCAGGTTCGATTACGAACTTGGCGATTCTTTAGTTGTGGGGTTGGAACTTACCGGGGCGGAGACCAAAGCACTGCGCACTCATCACGGCCAACTCACCGGCGCCTACGTCACCGTTAAAGACAATGAACTTTGGCTGCTCAATGCCCAAATACATTCCACCAACGCCGCGCCAATATCAGAAGACAACCAGACTCGCAGCCGCAAGCTGCTAGCCAAACGCCGCGAAATCGACAAGTTAATCGAACTCAAAAACCAGGGCAGAACAATAGTCCCGCTAGAAATCCTAACTAGCGGGCGCTATATCAAACTCCGAATCGCAGCCGGAAAGGGCAAAAAACGCTACGACAAACGCGAAACCCTAAAACGCCGCACTGCCGACCGCGACATTCGACATCGACTCAAACATTGATTTATAGTCAAAGAACTGCTATATAGGACTTTCGCACTTTTTCACAGCAACAGACCATAGCTGGCTAACTGCAAACTGTTTATCTTTTCTTGGTGTAGCTATGGCTACCCCTCAAAAACCTAAACAGTTTTCGCCCAAACCAGCTACACCCTGTTATCTATGGAAAAGTGCGAAAGTCCTATATAATTAATTTCATGACAAAGCATGAGGGCACTCCCATTGATGATGTCCCGGTGAACGAGGCGGCAACACCCAGACAAAGAAGAAGTAATAACGCGCTCGGCGCGGCGTCTGTTCGCCATTCTCTTGGCAATAATCAATACCGACCCCCTCTAGTTACTGGCGAGGGCTGCATTGTATCACCAGACTTTGCGATCAAACCCGGCTGTGTGGTCAGTAAATTTTCGACCATCGCCGAGGGGTGCGTTTCTGGCAGCAACATCGGACAAAGGGTCTCCCTGGAAAGTGGCGTCGCAATCGGACGTGGCTGCACTATTGGCATTCCTAGCGCCCGCAAGTTTAACGACGAGTTATTGATCGACCCCGAAAAAAAAGAAACTATCATCATTGGGCAAAATGTTGTCGTTGAAGACGGTGTTGCTATTTACAACGGCGTCATAATCGGAGATTCTGCAAGACTACTCACCAAAGCCAGAGTTGGCAGGCAAGTAAAACCAGAATGTCTTACTGTAATCGGCTCTGGGGTAATTGTAGGCGAAGGCGCCGTTATCGAGGCTGGGGCCGTCATCGGCAGAGGTTACGAAATCCATCCGGGAGCGCTTATTCCCTCTAATGTAAGGTTGAAAGACCGACCCCGCAAAGAGGCACCTATCTTCATTGGCCAGAAGTTCTTGCAAGAAAACGGCTTTCTAAACACTAAGCGTCGATCACAGCAATAATTATTCTGATAAGCTTTATACTAGAACTATGAAAATATATTCTTGGAATGTGAATGGGATTCGAGCTGTTGTAAAAAAAGGCACCTTCCAAGAATTTATAGCAAAGCACCAGCCGGATATTTTGTGCTTACAAGAGACAAAAGCAATGCAAGGTCAGGCAGAAATAGAAATGGCGGGCTATGAGGAGTACTGGAATAGTGCTGAAAAAAAAGGCTACTCCGGCACGGCGATTTTTACTCGCATCAAGCCAATCGCTGTTATTAACGACATCCCTGATAAATTTGTCAAGTCCAGCGGATTGGCTGCCGACGGTTACGGCGACGCCAACCGCGAGGGCAGGGTGATCGCCGCCGAGTTTGAGGATTATTATGTGGTGACTTGCTATACCGTTAACGCTAAAGATGATCTGTCCCGAATACCGTTGCGCCAGGAATGGGACAATGCCCTCATTGCCTACTGCGCCGAATTGCAGAACAAAAAGCCAGTAATTTACTGCGGCGACATGAACGTAGCCCACACCGAGGACGATTTAGCCAGACCAAAAGAAAACATCGGCAAACGCGGCTTTACCAACGAAGAACGTAGTGGATTCGAAAAGTGGATTAAAGCTGGTTTTATTGACACCTTCCGCCTGTTTACCCAAGGCAACGGTCACTACACTTGGTGGACACATTGGGCAAACGCTCGGGCACGCAATGTTGGTTGGCGTATCGATTATTTCCTAGTCTCCGAGGCATTTAAAGACAAAATAAAATCCGCTAAAATCCACGCCGACGTAATGGGCTCCGACCACTGCCCGGTAAGCATCGAACTTCGGTTCGATGCAGTAGATCGTAGTTAGTATATGGTAGATGGCCAGACCAATAGAAATAAAACCAAAGGACAGGGTCAATTTGCGGTTTTTGATATCGACGGCACATTGATCCGTTGGCAGCTTTATCATTCTATTTTTGATCATTTAGCCAAACAGGATTTGATTGATACAGATTTATATCAATCCGTTAAGGCCGCCCGGCTAAGCTGGAAAAAGCGCAAAAGTGGCTTTCGCGAATACGAATTGGCGCTTGTGCGTGCCTACGACAAAACTCTTGAATATTTGACTCGCGAACAACTCAATATGGCAATCGAAGAAACGTTCGAAGAATATAAAGAACAGGTTTACACGTACACCAGAGATTTAATCGCCGAACTTAAAAACAAAGGCTACATACTTTTGGCGATCTCTGGATCGCACAACGACATTGTTGGACGCATCGCCAAACACTACGGGTTCGATGATTGGGTGGGCACAATTTACCACCAGCAGAATGGTAAGTTCACCGGCGAATACACTATTCCCGCGCTTAAAAAAGACCAGGCTTTGCAGGATTTTATTAGTAAGCATAAATTATCTACCAAAGACAGTATTGGAGTAGGCGACAGTGAAGGCGATATTCTAATGCTCGAACTAGTAGAAAATCCTATCGCCTTTAACCCAGAGCAAAGGCTGTTCAACCATGCCCGGCAAAAAGGCTGGAAAGTCGTAATTGAGCGCAAAAATATGATTTACGAACTAGAAAATAAAGAAGGAAAGTATGAGCTGGCTTAGGCAAACGCCAGATAAACCGTTGTTTACGGATTTGCTGTGGAGCAGGCCAGAGAATAAGGCCAGGGCTGGCAACCTGTTAATAATCGGCGGTAACGCGCATGGCTTTGCCGCTCCGGCAGCAAGCTACCAAGCCGCACTCAAAGCCGGCGTTGGTTCTGCGCGGGTAATCTTGCCTAGTTCTTTGCAAAAAACCGTAGGCAAAATACTCGAAGCGGGCGAATATGCTCCGAGCACTCCCAGTGGCAGCTTTTCCCGGCTGGCTTTGGCAGAAATGCTTGATCTTGCCACCTGGTCAAACGCGGTCTTGCTAGCAGGCGACTTTGGGCGCAACAGCGAGACAGCGATTTTATTGGAAAGTTTTGCCGCAAAATACTCCGGAATTTTAGTAGTAGCCGGCGATGGTTTAGATTATTTTTTATCTAAAAACAGCGCGCTGGTTAACCGCCCTCAAACGGTAGCCGTGATTAATTTGGGCAAATTGCAAAAGCTCGCCCAACATAACAATCCCGCTACTCCAATTTTGTATTCGATGAATTTAATGCAACTGGTCGAAGTTTTGAGTAAATGGACTAGCAAAACAAATGCCCAAATTATTACCAAACACGCCAGCAATTTTATAGTAGCCAGCGACGGTCAGGTAAGCACCACGCCGACGGAAAAAGATGATCTTAGCTGGCAAACCCAATCGGCTGCCACGGCGGCTGTGTGGCTGCTGCAAAACCCAACAAAACCCTTCGAAGCCCTGACTTGTGCTTGTCTCTCGATACTGTAATCACAGAAGTTAACGGGTTGGAGAAGTATCGCAGGGTTTTGTGTCGCCATCAATGCAGGCTTTGAGCTTGTTGATTTGCGATTGCAGCTGTATATCGTACGCAGCACTGTTTTTATTGGTCAGATCTTGGCCTTTTGAGCCCTGATACCAAGCCCAGTTTGTACCGATTATTGCTACAAATAACAGTGCTAGCGCCCAATCTCTTTTTTGCAGTTTCATTTTATTTATTTATTTTTTAAAATTACGATCCAATATTATCACTCCCAACCCAAAATAACAATTTTGGTGGGCGAGGAGGGAATCGAACCCTCAATCCGTAAGGAACACGATTTTGAG
>CAZUXR010000023.1:0-13873 GCA_964624785.1 uncultured Candidatus Saccharibacteria bacterium | reverse complement strand
ATTGTCTCTCCGTTATGGCCAATCAAAAAACCGTTTAAGTGCGTGCTGGGCACGTTGAGTTCAATAACTTCCCCATCTTCCGTAGTGGCGTGAACATCGGTGTTAAGACCAAAAAACGACAGCAAATCTTCCAAATATTTTTTGGCGTACTGGATCGCTTCTTCGATATTTGAGTTAAGTTCTACTAGTTGTTCCTGACTCATCTACTTCTTCCTTTTAGCCTTTGGTTTCTTTTTTGCGGAGGGGCGTTTTTTGGCTGAGATCTTGTCTTTTTTAGCAGGCTCGCTGGCAACGGCTTCGGCCTCTTCTACATCGCTAGCCAAAATTTTGGCCTGCTGCAGGTAAGCGGTGGCGCTGCTAGTCAGCCAGTAGAGTGGTAGGGCGACTGGCAGATGCAGTGAAATCAAAAGCACAAACAACGGGATGATATATAAGGTAGAGCGCCCAACGGCGGCGTTAACCTCGCCCTGGTCGGCTGTCTTGCCCTTGCCTGCTTCTTTTAGGATCCGTTTTAGCGAGCGCGAATCTTCGCTTTTAGGCATTAGCTGTTTGCTTTGGAAGAACTGCGCAGCAGCACTAGCTACAACTACCGCGATTGCTGGCCAGTAAAGCGGCCCGGCAGCCGTTCTTGCAAGATCTACCACCCCAAAGAGTGAGTTGTCAAAAAGGTGAATGTTACTACCCAGTTCTTTGATCCACGACAGATGGTGAATCGCCGGGTAGGAAAAGTCGATGACTTCTTGGGGGCGATCAATAATCTTTTTGAGCGCAAAATAAAGGCCGATCAGAATTGGCAGCTGAGCCAGCACGATCCCAAGCGAAGCAAACGGATTGATCTGGCGCTCTTTATAAAGTTCCATCGTCAGGCGCGATTCTTCTTGCTTATTACCCTTGGCAGCGGCTTTAATTTTTTTGAGTTCGGGTTGGAGTTTGCGGATGGCGCGGGCATGATGCAGCTGTTTACGTAGCAGCGGCCAAAGCAGCAAACGAATTAAAATTGTAAAAAGTATGATGGCCAGGCCAAAGTTATGGCCGGGAATAAGCGCGTAAATCAGAACCAGCAAGTTAAATATTGGCTGGACAATAAAATCGTTAAACATAGAAAATTAATACCTCGTTAGAAATACTATATCACAGATTGCCGCAGGGGTTGAGAGAAGTTAAATTATCCCGGCATCCGTGAATTGTTTTTTGACTTGGCGGGTAAGGTTTTTTGGGGATTCGTCTATAAGTGATTCCTGGAAAACGGTAATTACGATGTCGTGCGGCTGCGTAATTCTATCCTCTAAAAGCCGTACTATTTCGTAAAGTCGGCGACGCATACGATTGCGAGCCACGGCGGATTTGTGCACCTTGCGGCTAACCACGACCGCCAGACGATAGTGACTGCGACGCGGATTTGGCAAGCTTTTTACGGCAAAAAGCGGACCACGGACCGTCCGGCCATTCTTATAAACATTGTTCAGGCTATTGTAACCATGGAAGCGATGTGCGCGGGAAATCATACTTATATAGTAACTAGGAATTAGTAATTAGTAACTAGGGGAATAGGGTTTAAGGGCTGAAAGTCCTTAGCTAAGAGCTGAGAGCCAGAATAAAGAAGTTAGAATAGAGAATTGGGAACTGTCCGATCCCGATATACGAAATACAAAATTCGATCTACGGGTTTTTAGGCGGAGAGCTTTTTGCGGCCGCGCAAGCGTCGCTTCTTTAGGATGTTGCGTCCAGCTTTAGTTGACATACGCTTAATAAAACCGTGTTGTCGGCTGCGTTTACGCTTCTTTGGTTGGTGGGTTCGTTTTGGCATTGATGATCATTATACCCTAACAGAGAGAAAATAGAAAACGACTTAAGAGTTTGCGAGCTGAAAGTCCTTAGCTAAGAGCTGAGAGCCAGAATAAAGAAGTTAGAATAGAGAATTGGGAACTGTCCGATCCCGATATACGAAATACAAAATTCGATCTACTGCTCCGGATTTGCTACGTAGAATTAACAACCAAAAACCACAAAATATCCATAGTTGTCCACTATAATTAAACTTTTATCCACAACTTAACAGGTGAAGGTTGCACCTGTGTATAAGTTTTCATCTTTGGGATGTTTTTTGGTTATTGGGTGTAGTGATTTTTGCTTTGGCTGTGGAAAAGTTTGTCATAAATGACTATAGTTACTTGTAACCACGTTTTCTGTAAGAGATTTTGGCGGCTAGCCAATTGGCTTCGCAGAAAACACAGGCTTTAAGTAACGAGGGGTTAAGTAAGTAATAAATATGCAAAAAGACACGCTTTGGCAAGCAGTACTAGGCGAGGTAGAGCTGAGCATTTCTCGGGGTAATTTTGTTACTTGGTTTAAAAACACCCAACTAATTAAGCACGAGGACGGCGTACTAGTAATTGGTGTGCCAAACATATTTGTTAAAAACCAACTAGAACGCAAGTTCGACACCTTAATAATGGATATTCTCGCCAAAAACGGCAACGTGCCAGACAGAATTGAGTATAAGATACACACAAACTTAGCCGCTTCTACGAAAAACGATGAAGGGGTTTTGCAAAATGCTTCCGTGCCAAAAAGTCAGCCCAATTCAGCCAAAGCAAAAAAGACAATCGCCAACGTCACCCACTCTTACCGGCAAGGCATAAACGAAAAGTACACTTTTGAAAATTTTGTAGTTGGCGGTAGCAACGAACTAGCATATGCTGCCTGCCAGGCAATAGCCCAAGAACCCGGATCTAAATATAATCCGCTGTTTCTTTACGGCGGTGTGGGGATTGGCAAAACACATTTAATACAGGCTGTCGGCAATGCTGTATTAGCAGCCAAGCCCAATAGCCGGATTGTTTATGCATCTACCGAACAATTTGTGCAGGAATTTGTAGATGCCCTAAGGTTTAAGAAAAACACTAGCACATTTGCCGATTTTTACCGTAGCGCCGACGTTTTGATCGTCGATGATGTCCAGTTTTTGGCGGGCAAAGAACGAGTTCAGGAAGAATTTTTCCACACCTTTAACGCGCTGCACCAAGCCAACAAACAAGTAATTATGAGTAGTGACAAGCCGCCCCGCGACATTCCAACATTAGAAGATAGGTTGCGCAGCCGTTTTGCGTGGGGCATGACAATCGATATGCAAACTCCGGACTTTGAAACCCGCTGCGCCATTTTGCACACCAAAGCAGCAGTCCAAGGAATCGACCTACCACCCAACGTAGTGGAGTTTTTAGCCAACCGCGTGCAAAATAACATCCGGGAATTAGAGGGCGCACTTAATCAAGTGCTGGCGTTTTGCGCTATGAAAAAGGCTGAGCCAACTCTTGAGCTAATATCGACAATGTTCGAAGGCACTAAGAACCGGCCGAAACATATTAATGCTCGCCATATTATTGAACGCACTGCCAAGCACTTTCAGCTTTCTGTAGAAGAAATTATGGGCCCAAAACGCGACAAAGATATAGTAGTGCCGCGCCAAATTGCCATGTACATGCTGCGAAGCGAGCTACACCTGAGCTTCCCACGAATCGCCCATGAACTGGGGCGAAAAGATCACACAACCGCAATTCACTCGGTTGATAAAATAGAGAAAGAGCTCACCTATGAAGGCCAAACTAAGAAGGCGGTCAGCGAACTAAAGGAGCGTTTATATGCGTAATTTGTGTTCAAGTATTTGTGTAAAAGCAGTGGATAAGCTGAGTACAAAGTTAGTACAACTCGGGAATTTTTACACACAATCCACAACGACGGCTAATAAACCTAGTGTGCTCAGTAGACTTACCCGCAACTTGTGCGCTATTTATCCCCTACCCTTTGCACAGCCAAAATCAGACGTTATACACCGCTACACTCCGAGTTTTACACACAATCCACAGGACCTAATAATACTAATAAATAACTTATATAGAACTTTAGTATCCTTCAAGCAGCAACAAACCACAGCTGGCTGGCTAACAAACTACCTACCTTTTTTCGGTGTAGTTTTAACTACCCCTCAAAAACCTAAACAGTTTTCGCCTTACCCAGCCGCGCCCTATTATCTACAGAAAAATACTAAAGTTCTATTAAAGAAAGGATTAACTACATGAAACTTCAAGTAACCCAGGAGAACTTAAGCCGTGCATTAAATAGCGTTGCCCGCGTAGCTAATACACGCAGCAGCCTGCCGATATTATCAAATGTTTTACTAAAAACAGCCGATAACCGACTAAGTATTTCCGCGACTAATTTAGATATTGCTATCACCCACTTTATTGGATCTAAAGTAGAAAAAGAGGGATCGATTACTGTACCCGCCCGCCTAATGCAAGATTTTGTGAGCAGTTTACCGGACGGTATTTTGGAACTAAACCTAACCGACAATAAATTAAATATCAAAACCGACCAATACCAATCGGCTATCAATGGCGTTAGTGCCGAAGATTTCCCTGTTATGCCAGACATTAAAGACGGCGTTAATATTAGAATGCCTGCTCGTGACTTTAAAAAAGCCCTGCAGCAAGTTGTATTTGCGGCCAGTAGTGACGACACCCGCCCGATTCTTACAGGAGTATTATTCCAAACTGTTTCTGGCGAGTGTGCCATAGCGGCAACGGATAGCTACCGTTTAGCAGAAGCTAAAATTGGCAAACAAAAAACTCCAATAAACTTCCTGCTTCCAGCAAGCGCCGCGGCAGACTTACTGCGCATATCTGGGGATAACGACGGTGATGTAACTATTAATCATGACGATCAGCAGGTTCAATTCACCATTGATGACGTTACACTCGTTGCCCGTTTAATCGAGGGCAACTACCCAGATTATCGGAAATTAATTCCGGCAAAATTCACCACAGTAGCCAAACTAAAAAGAGGCGATCTTATTAACATAGCGAAAGTTTCTAGCCTGTTTGCCCGCGAATCAGCCGGGAGTATTACTATAAAAGTAGATAAAGCTAGCGGCCAGGTTAGTATTAACGCCGTGGCTTCGCAGCTAGGCGAAAACACCGCCCGCGCCGACGCCGATATAACGGGAGAGGACGGCAAAGTTACCTTAAATTCTCGTTACCTAATCGACGGTTTAAACGCTCTATCCACCGAAGATGTGGAATTTTGCTTTAACGGCAAGCTAGAACCTTGTATTCTGAGAAGCAGCAGCGACCCAGGCTACACGCACTTGATCATGCCCCTGCGGAGCTAAAGGCGAATGCCTCAGAGAATTAAAGAATAGAGAAGTGAGAATGAAGGAACCAAAAATAACCAGTAAATCATTTGAAGATTTGATAGTTTGGCAAAAATCACGGACCCTTTCACTGACAATCTATAGACTAACTAAACAGTATCCGAACGACGAACGTTACGGGCTAGTTCCTCAAATGCGGAGAGCTGTAATTTCTGTTTCTTCTAATATTGCAGAGGGTTTTTGGGAGGAGACAAAGCAAAGATAAAGATCACTTTTATACCATGGCGGCAGGCTCCTTGTCAGAATTACTGAGTCAAATAATAATCTCTAACGACCTTAGCTATATTACCAAGGAAGAACTAGCACAAGTTAAAAATGAATTAATAGAAACCCGTAGATTACTAAATGCTTTATTGGTAGCGCACAGGAGCTAATATTCTTGAATTCTATATTCTCAATTCTCGATTCATAATACTAAGGATAGAATAGAAGAATGATTATTTGTTGCTGGTTACTCGTATGATTTCATCAATACGTATTCAGAATTTTCGGTCTTACGGGGATGCTTCTTTTGAGTTTGAGCCAGGTGTGAATATTATTGTCGGGCCAAATGCCAGCGGCAAAACAAATTTGCTCGAAGCGGTTTTAATGCTAGCTAGCGGCAGCTCGTATCGGGCTCGCGACGCGGAAATGATTCAATTTAACAAACCATGGGCAAGGTTGGACGGGTTTTTTGGCCACGAGTCCAGGATTCTTAAATTGGTGAACGAAGGCGACATCCTTAAAAAGGAATACATAATTGATGATAAGAGTTTTAAGCGGCTAACCGCGGCACACAGTCAACCGGTAGTGTATTTTGAACCGAACCACCTGCTATTTATAACTCGTGGGCCAAAGCAGCGGCGTGAGTACATAGATGACTTGCTAGGACGTTGCCAACCGGGTTTTAAGAGCCTAAGCGCTAATTATCGGCGCACATTGGCTCAGCGCAATGCCTTGCTTAAAAAAGGCTCACACGTGGCCGTCAGCCAACTATTTGCCTGGAATATTCGCCTAAGTGAACTTGGTAGCAAGATTGTGGCTCATCGGCTGGAACTGATCGAGTCCATAAATAAGAGCATATCGGCCAACTATTCCAAGATTGCCGCGCATAAATCTAATGTTAGGCTGGATTATTCTACGAACCTGGATGTAAACAACTATTCCAGCCAGTTACTTAAAAAACTAGAGGCTAGTTCGCAAGATTTGGCGTTTGGTTTTACGGCGCATGGCCCCCACCGCGAAGACATAATTTTCTACCTAAACGGTCAGCCGGTTAATCAAACCGCCTCACGCGGCGAAGCCCGCAGCCTAGTTCTGGCCCTAAAGACATTAGAGCTGAATTTAATAGAGGGAGTGTTTAAAACCAAGCCAATATTCTTACTCGACGACGTATTTAGCGAACTCGATTCTGCGCGACGCTCAAGGTTGGTAGATCACCTAAAAGACCACCAAGTAATAATAACCACTACGGATGCCGACGCCGTCCTAGAACACTTCCTCTCCGGCCCCAACATCATCGCCCTGTAATCGGACTACAGAAAAGGATTTACTACCAGCAGATCACCAAACTTCTGGTCAGCTTGCAGGTCTTCGCTGTACAGTTTATCGCAACCCAAATCAATAGCCGCCCGCACAATCATCGCATCGTAAAAACTCAGTGGATATCGTTCATGTAAATCAATTGTTCGTAAATAAAACTCTTCGTCCGGTTTGTGTGCGAGCATTGGGGCTAAGAGCTGCTCTACCACCAGTAGAACATCTTGCGACTTTAAGTGTGTGGCCGACTTTTTGAGCATAACATTGCAAAACTCCTGGATCACTTGGGTGCTGATGCGGCCCGTTTTAGTTACAGATAAACGGGTAATCAGTTCGCGAGCTTTCTGTGTTTTTTGCGGATTAGTTTCATCGTGAGCATAGATAAAAACGTTAGTATCAATGAATGACCCAGGCATTTTATCGTTCATTCATTTCGTTACGCGATAGTTTTTTTCCAACCCGAACGTAGTTTGCTTGCTCCCAAATAGAATTTAACTTATCACTTACGCCCTCATCCGTTAATCGTTGGTTATTAAACGTTTCGAGCCATTCGCGAAACATCTGATTTAGTGTGCTGTGATTACGTACGGCAACTCTACGCGCCTTTTCTATAGCTTCCTCTTTAGCGGATAAAGTAATGTTTTTCATACTAATCAGTGTACACTATGCAGTGCGCCCTGTCAACATTTCCTTGAGGTAAAAATCCGAGTTAATCTAGAACACTTCCCCTTCAGCCCCAACATCATCGCCCCATAGTTTAGTTGCTCGGCGCTTCGGGTAGGTAGTTTATTTTAACTATATCCGTGTTAACATTGTTGTTTTTTAAGTACTTTAATGCGGCGGATTTGAGGCTGCTGTACTCTGCCTTATAAAGGCTAGGATCGTACTGGCTGGGTCTATTTAGCACTCCTAATAGTGTTATCGTTAGCTCGAGTTTGTTATCTTTTGTTACGGAATAATCCACCTTGAAATCATCATTCTCATAGGGTAATTGGACTAACACCGGGTATTTACTAGTTAGTAATCTTTGAGTAGAATCTGCCATTGCTCCGCCGGCTTTTTCTCTTTGCTGTTGAACTTCTGGGTTTTGAGCGAGCCAGGCCTTAGCTCTATCAGATGTAGGAGCCGGCAATAAGTAAATTTTATCTGAACGCATAACATCTTTGGTATCTATGTTCTTAATCGCATCGGTAAAATCAGGAAAAGTCGCTTTTAGTGTGTGCACACCAGGAGTTAGATAAATTGTGCCAGGTTTTGTTACCATTCCATCCACATATATGATTGATTCTTTTGGTACAGCCTCTAAACTGGTTTTTACCATGCCCCTATGCTGAAAGTAATTAAAGCCAAACCAGCCAATAACAAGAATAAATAATAAAAAAAAGATTACTATAATTGGTCGTTGTTTAGAGTTTTGTGCGATATTCATTTTATCCTGCCTACTTTAACCTATACCAAGTAAATTCACCGTCGATTCCGTATGCTGCGCTGGCCATTGGTGCTCTCCATGACCCAAATGACGCCGAAGCCGAATTACCATTAAATCCTGTTTGCTTGCCAACATACATATATGTGTGATGATCGTTTATGGCAATATCACCCGGCTGTAGATCCGCGGTACTTGATGCACTAACTTTCATATACTTACCTTTTGAAACCATTTCGTCTAAATATGCCTGTTGAGTTACGGTATTACCGTTACCCCTATTGTAATCTTTATCGACGCCGCTATCTCTCATTACTCTTGTAACAAATCCTCCGCAGTCGATTCCTACATGCGCAGCGTCGCAGTCGCCACCGGTATATTCCCCGTTTGCTTTTGCTTTTAAGATAGCAGCTTTATATGATTCCCTTTCGGTGCAGTAATCCGCGGGATGATATGTGGGCCAGGCGTAACCAAGAGCTGTTTTAATAGCATCGCCCGAAACAGCGCTACCGCCAGAGTCGGCACTACACGAATCACCGCTATCACCAGTGGCGGCATCGCTTGCGGGTGAACTGCTTCCAGATAGGGCTATTAGATCTTTTATCCAGTTTTTAACATTTGCTATGTATTCCGTTGTATTGTTTTCTCCTGGGGGTGCGTACTTCAAGAACAAAGAAGTAATACTTCCACTATCAACATCTCTGCTATATTGAGCACGGAGATACGCAGCTATGTCTCCACCACCGGCCGCGTCCTTATTTTCTGGTGCGGTATAGTCCACGCTAGCTTTAACCGAGGACCATTTATACCAAAGTCGAGCGCCCGAGAAATTGGGTTGGCTGGATGTTGCGGAGCGACCGAAGGAGTTATTACCGTGTGAAACATTAAAGTCGCTAGGATCGGACAAACTGGACTCCTCGTGCGCTATAGCTACGATAAGAAAGGGATTAATGTTTGAATTTTTAGCCCCATCTACTATTGTCGCTCCAAGGCCCTTCATTCTACTATTAGGATTTTCTTTGGCAATCCACTTATCTATTGCGCTCGCCATCGCCGCTGGCTCAAGTTTTGGAAATGCTGCACCGTCCGGAGCTCCCTTCCCTGGAGTGGCGCTTGTAGAGTCACCTCCGCTCGTGCAGCTGTTGGGGTCGTAGAAGGGGTGTTGGAGTTGTTGGTAGGGGCTTTCTGCGGCAAACGCGGCCGAATAGCTAAAAACTACCAGATAAAGAATTAATACTACAAAAAAAGAAGCGCGGCGCCTAAACATAAGCACATTTTACCACGGTCTCGGTTACAGCGAAGTACTTTAGATCTAAATTACAAAATACGGAGTGGTTATTTGCCAGCTTCTAGAACTTCACCATTGATAAATCCGTAAGAATGCAGGTTATTTTGTTCTGCTGGGGGTGCGTTTGGGTTCATTTCGTTCAGGCCAATTGAATCAACCGGCTGTTTAAATTCAATTACTATCTCACCCCCTTTAGGCATAGTAGCTGTTTGGTTGCCTTCTGGATCGGTATATTTATTTACTGGGCCTTGGGTTTCGATACCAAAAGGTACAGGACCTCCATTTATGCCTATCATTTCTTCTGGTGCTTGTATTGCCCAGGTTTTACCATCGGTAGAGGATACGCTAAGCACACTGGTTTTTTCTACCTCGTGACTTACGGGCTTAATTTTTGCTTGGGCATCAGGGCTGGGATGCTCATTGGCGGTATTTCCAACAGGTGTAGCGTCGGGTTGAGCGCGCTCGATTTTTGGTTTAGATTCTCCGCCGCAACCCGCAAAAGCAACTCCTCCAACTACTGCTAGGGCAGTTACTCCGCGCCTTAATCTTCGCAACGATTCATGATGTTTTGACATAAAATTCCTCATTTAGGAGCTTAATTAACCAAGCTATGCGAACATCATACCATAAGAGGAATAAAAAAGCAAGAAAATTGTGGATTTTTAAGGAACCTGAATGTGCAAATGATTGCAAGTGTCCTCGAAGGTAGTCATACCACTTGGTAAAGTAGGTGTTGATCCGCAGTTACTCTGCCCAAAACCAGATCCGCTTGGCAAGATATCGAAAGCTATTTTCATTATGGTAATCGATCCGCTATCTCTACCAGATAGCGCTTTGCCGTCGAGCGAGGAAAAGTCCACCGCTTTGCCGCTGTAATGCGCAGAGCCGGCAGTATGCCCAGTCCCGCCACTCTGCAAGGCGCTAATCACCACCGTATGATTTTGCCCGACAGCTGCTATTAGTTTGAGAATATCTGCGTCCATTGGCACGCCGGCGGAGCCGTTTTTGCCATCAGCTGCTGCTTGAATATCCTGTTTAACTAATCTGCCCGTCAGCTGAATTTTGCTGTTAGCGAGTATGGATTTAGCGAGTTCTTGGGCGTTGCCGGATGGGGCTGTGGTGTCACTGCCTGCCGCTGCGTCGCTACTGCCCCCCCCCGGTATCTTCGTAGCCTCCGTCGTCTGTGTAGCCGTATAAGAAGCCTGTGCCGCCTCTTGCAGAGCGTTCGTTTAGGTTGCAATTGTAGATTGTTAGGGCGATGTCGTCGGCGTCATCGCGCTCGCCGATCTTGTCATAAATAAACGTGTACCAATCGTCTTTGCTGCTAACTAGATCCCAGGTGAGCTCGTCGTCTGGAATTATTTTGCCGACTTTTTCCTTTATTACTTCTTGGGCATTAGTACCGTTTTGCGGGGTGGCATTTAGGATATCGTAATTTATGCATTCGGGTGGAAAGTCTACGGTATCTATTCCGGCCAAATCCGTACCAGCGTAGCCACCGGCGTTTACCGCCCCGACTTTATGGTTGAATGGCAAGGTTAGGGCGTTACCTAATGTTTTGAATATGGTGCCAAAGTTGGTTAGCTTACCGATCACGGCGCTAAAGTTTAGCTGCGTTAGGGCGAACATTTGCTTTGATGCCACGGAATCGTACTGATTCAGGGAAAGGTATTTATCGAAAACCGATTTTTGGCTAGCCTGATCGCTGTTGGATTCGGCCAAGGCTAATTGTGTAGCCGCGTGGCTTGCTGGTGTAGTCTTGGCCGCGCCTTGGGATCGAGCGCTAGCCTCTGCCGTAAACGCGCCGCCCTGAACCAGCCAGTTAAATAGTACCGGCGCTGAGTAGTTTTGGCTGAGTATAGGGGTTGCGCCCAAAAATGCTCCGACTTGACCCAAGAGCCAGGCGATTGCATTCTCGAAATTATCCTGGAGCCCCACCAGGGATAAAACACCCTCAAGTAGGTTCATTATTATGCCCGAAACTGCGCCAGAAATGCTATTAATTATGCTAAAGAAAGCTCCGATTATTGGAGCATGGCGCGGACCCTCGTAGGCGTTTACTATTTGATCTACTACTCCCCCTATGGATCCGTTCCAGGCGTCTTCGATTGATGCTGCTGTGCTGCTTCCGCCAATTCGCTGGTTTGGACAAATCCAGGCGAATTGTTTGTTGCCTTCTACAGGATTATTTTCTATTAGTGCTTGGTTCTTTTTGGAGCAATATTTATGCCTGGCCGGTGTGTCGGGGAAGCTTTTTGGATCGCCCTGCCCACTAATTACTTTTGAAAAGCCTTCGCTGTGGGCCACTGGGCCCAGGGTTTTCATGAGCGCGTTTGCCTCTGCCCCACTAAGCTGGCCGGTTTTTATTTGGTCGCGGGCGGTTGTTAGTGTTTGGAACAATCCCATTGCTTGAGTTCCCTTGGCCATTGCTACCCCTTTGCTCAAAACATGATTGTGTATGGATTTGCTTATGCTAGAAAAGGAATCCAGAGTAGATACTATATTGATCGGACCAAGTACAGGGGCGACTTTATCGAAAATACTTTTGGTTATAGCCTTGGCTGCATCTGCCGCCTCTTTAGGCGCCACGTATTCTGGAGGAAGCGGTTTGCCAGAACTGTCCGTGGCGTTTACGGAATCGCCAGTTTTGTCCGGGTTTTTATCATTAATAGTAGTATTGTCGGCTGCGTTTTTGGGGTCGCTGGTGTCATTGCTGAGCCTGCATTCGGCCATACCAAACAGGCAGCGTACGAATTTGCCGGCTTTGGTGCTTTCTGGGATGGCTTTTCTTATTAACTTATTGCGGATATCGATCTTTTTTTCGTCTATTTTACCGCGAGTGTTTTCAAAGAATCGCCAGTCCCGCACACCAATCATGTGCTGAATGTCTTTGCGGATCGCCCGTTTTTTATACACTTGCCAGGGCCGCAACTTTGCGTCTACCGCTTTCTTAATTGCCTTACGAGCTTGTTTGTCGTTGTCGTAAGTTTTTAGGTCTACTAGGTTAGAGTATTTATTTATGGCGTCTGTATTGCCACTGCTAAGCCCATCCCAATCGGCATTACTAATGTCGATTGTTTGGAGTGTTTTGCCATTTAATATAATTTTACCCGGCCTAATTCGTCCGGTGTTTTTATCATATACAGAAACAAATTTGAATCCGCTTTCTCCAAAGACTTCCTGTTCGAATTTAGATGTGCGCAGGGTTCTGTACCAGTCTGTTACCGGGTTTTTTCGGACTTTTTCTGAGCGGAAGAAAGCATTGTCGCTATTGGCGCCCTTGTCTAGGTCGGGATTATCACCCATATCGGCCAGGCGCATGGTCATATATGCTTGCATCCAGGCTAATGAACGGCGGTCTTCGACGCCGTGCAAGCGAGCGAATGTTTGGGCATCTACGTTGCTTATCATATGGTCCAGTTTAAAGACGTTTAGAAATCCGAATAACATTAGAATTATGGCGGCCAAAAGGCCAGCTATACCACCACCGGCCATCAATAATTTTTGGCGTTTTCGCAGTTGGCGAATGCGGTCAAAGCTATTCTTCTTTTTTTTGTCTCCGCCTGGCTTATAGCCAGCCCCAACCTGGTTTTCGTGCTGGGTATTATCTGAACTTTCTGCGTCGCCTTCTCCGCCACCTGGCAGAACCTTAAGATCGGGTCGTTTAGAGCCGCCCTGTTCTGTGGGCTGTTCGTTTGATCCGTCAATTCCCCGAAGATTGCCTGTTGGCGCGCTTGTTTCTCCCCCGCCCGGAATCACCCCAAATTTGCGGCTGCCGGCTGGGTCGGAATCGGCGTTTCCTGGTGTTCTATCTTGGGGTAACTGTCGCGAGGGTTCTGCCATTTTTAAACTCCTGTACCTGCTGGCTCGCCGTTATTTTGCTGTTGCTGGGCCCTTAGATCCAGGAATTCTTGCGGGGTTTGGGCGGTTGCTGTTGGATTGGTGGTAATAAGTTCGGTTTCTGTAGGACTGGCGATTACCTGGATGTGCACATGGTTTTGTCCGGCAAAGAACAAGCCTTGGCCGACTGGGAATTGCGCCAGGCGCTTTTTTTCTTCGCTAGTGAGTTTAAATATGTCGGACAGAACATCAACAGCCGTGGGCGATTGTTTGAGCAAGATTTGCATACTAGCGTTGGCTACAATTGCCCGGCCCATGCGGCTGGCCATAAAATCTTCTACATCCTGGGTTATGGTGGTTACACCCAAGTTGTACTTGCGGGCGCGCTTTGCCAGGCTAAACAAAAAGTTGGCGCTGTCTTCGTATTTCATTAGCTGCCAGGCTTCGTCTACTATCAGAATTCGGCGTTTTTTATCCGATTTGGTTTTGTTCCAGATGTAATTAAGCACAATATACATGGCGACTGGGCGGAGTTCGTCTTCTAGGTCGCGGATGTTAAACACCACCATCGGGTTTTCTACGTTAACGT
>CAZUXR010000022.1:5480-14774 GCA_964624785.1 uncultured Candidatus Saccharibacteria bacterium | reverse complement strand
GGCACCAGTTTTTGGTACTGGCATTCGGGGGTTCAAATCCCTCCTCCCCAGCCATTTCAATTTGTATCTGTTATAAATTTTAGGTTGAGTGCAACATTGAATCTTTACGTTTTAGTCGAAGCTTTCTAACCTTGCTATTATTAATCTATGCGCCGCTTCTCGATTCTCTTATTAGTAACGTTCTCAATCTTACTAGTAAGCTTAGTTTTTAATAAAACTGCCTACCATATATGTAATAACGATGAGATAGCTGGTTCGCAAATACTCAACCAAAGAGGATTGCCATTTTCCTACTATAGTCATGTTGAATTCACTGAATGCTTAGGCTCGCAAGGCGATTTGGGTCGCAAAGAAGGTTCATCATTCCTACTGCCCTCAAAGTTGATTCGTGACTTCATAATTATCTACACTACTAGCTTTGGAGGTGCTGTGGGTATAAAGCTCATATCCCAAGCTAAGCACAAAAAATAGTTCTAACCTGGTGCATAATACTCAGCCAGATGCGACAGCAGAATTTGAGGTCCGTGATCCTTATTCTGTTACCGCATCCGCCAAGAAATTAATCGTGCTTTACGATTCTATTCGTCAACTTCATTGCCAGCGGCGCAACAACCAATACACACGGGAAAGCAACCGCAAAACTGATAGCCCATCTCTCTAGTGTAGCTGCAGTTAACACCGCCGCTACGCCCTTTGCAACTAGCGTATTTATGCATGTTACTATCCCGGTCATTGGTAAAACCAGAAAGAAACTTTGCACGTAGCGCGTATAGCGTTTATCAAGCATTTAACTCTAAATATATCACGAAAAATCTGACCTAAACCAGGAGGCTCTGGTATTCTGCTTGAACATACATAACCTATAGAAAAAACCGTACCGCCAAAAGCTCCTGACTCATTATATCTGTATGATTATGGGGCTGATGATTGATGGTAAAATACGTTTATGACTGATAAAAAAATTGCTGGCGGAGTGGTGCACGAGGTGCCAGAGGATTTGGCGAGTGCTTTAGTGTCCGATGAATCGGTGCTGGAGCGCTGGGAAGATTTAACGCCGCTCGCTCGCAACGAATGGATCTGCTGGACTATTACCAACAAAAAGCCAGAAACGCGGGCAAATCATATAGAACGAATAGTCACCGAACTATTAGCTGGCAAGCGTCGCCCATGTTGCTGGGTCGGTTGCATCCACCGCGGGAACACAAAGCATTTTAGCCAAAGTCACTAAATATACTTAAATAAAGTACTTGCATTTTTCGCTAGATTAGTGTATTATAGGTCTCGTCCGTTTCATAAAGGAATATGAAGCATCCAGTTTCACAGCAGGATACACGGAAGTACGTCACAATTCATCTACCACTGAACAGAGCCATCCGGCTTTGTTCAAAACCTCTCAGGGGAAGGTATCGCATGTTCAAGATCGGGAGCCTCATCGCACTGTTCGCCGCCGTCTTCATGGCGGTCGGCGTCAACGCCGCGTCCGCCAAGGACCGCGGCGACAGGGGGCACGAGCAGTGCCTCATGTCCTCCAGCTCGTACGGCTTCATGCCGTGCGACAACAAGGACAAGCAGCAGAAGGAGGACGAGTGCGAGGACAACAACTCGCACGACTACAGCAGCAAGATCGACGACGCGGACGAGCACACGTGCCCGCCCGCGCAGGCCGATGCGCCGCCAGTCACGCCCGTCACCCCGCCGACCGCCGCACCTGCCGAGACCACCGTCGCACCTGCCGCACCGATGCAGAAGCCGCGCTTCAAGCGCTACTACTGCATCCGAGGCTTGAGCGTCAAGCTCGGCTCGCAGTTCTCGCAGGTCGTCGGCCTCGTGCGGGTGAACGTCAACGGCCAGCTGGCCGCGATGCGCCGGATCCACACGGCGGCCCGTTCGGGCTACCCGGTGCACGTCGGTCTCAAGCCGGCGACGTCGCTCGCCAAGCTGGTCGTGCGCGTTCGCGCGCACTACGTCACCCGCAAGGGTGGCATGACGTACATCGACAAGACGTACATCCGCAACCAGTGCGCTCTGCACCGGGCCCCCAGCTCCGAGCTGGTGGTCGCGGGCAACGCCCGTCGCCCGGGCTCCCACGAGCCGCAGATCCTGCAGATCCCGATCACGAAGTAACCAAGGGGGTAGATGAAGTAACGTAGATTCGCCCAGTCCGGGGTCAGCGGCATTCATGTCGCAACGCGCCCCGGGCTGGGCTTCCGCCCATTCCATACAGAAAGGACAATAATCCGGGTTTTCGGCTACAACTAGCAGAAAACCCGGATATTTAATTTAAATTTATTATTACCTTAAACCTGGGCACTGTAGCACCGCCGTATTCAACGGATTCTAAATAATTTTTGGCGGTTCTTACCCAAACAATATTCTTTTCTGACGATCGGTATACTACGCAAGGTTCTTCGCTGTCTTCTAAAAAACCGGTAGCTACGATTTCGTACTTTCCGCCCTTATAATGCTGGTAGATCTGCCCGTCTTTTGGCCGATCCATCCCATCCCAACCGCCCTCAATCTCTCTAATGGATTTTAACCTGGTCATGGTTTAATTTTAACATTGCGCGCAGCATAACCCGTTAAACAAGAGGTGTATTGTTTATTGATTCGGACTTGTATAATGACGGTGATGAAAGAAATTATCGGTGTTGTTGCTGCGGTTCTTGCTTTTGTTGCATATGCACCCTATTTTCGTGATATCTTGAACGGTAAAACAAAACCGCATGTCTATAGTTGGTTCATATGGGGACTTACCTCTGTATTAATTTTTGCACTGCAACTTACTAACGGAGGTGGTGCAGGATCTTACACGACGGGAACCGTTGCAGTAATATCATTTTCTGTATGTATATTTAGCCTAAAGCACGGGACAAAATACGTAACTTTCGCCGATACTTTGTTCTTTATAGCTGCTCTGGTGGCTGCAGGATTCTGGTTGATCGCAAACCAACCGACACTCTCAATGATTTTTTTAGTTACTACTGACATGCTAGGTATGGCGCCGTCGATTCGTAAGTCATGGAATAGGCCCGGGGAGGAAACGATTTCTATGTGGAGCCTTAATAGTTTCCGTCATGCACTTAGTATTCTGGCTTTACAAAAATATAGCCTGCTTACTCTACTCAATCCAGTTTGCTGGGCGATAACTAACGCTGGCTTTGGAATAATGCTCGTTATTAGAAAGCGATCAGTTAAACCTTAGCCCCCACAAATAATATTATTGAATTGGAGTCGTATTTGTGTTATAATATTCGTCATGAGTATGGACGAACGCTACTTCAATAAGAACATTGAACCCTTGGAAGGCATAGAAACAGATGAGTTCATGTCGCTCGTGCGTCCAAAAATTGAGCAGGCGATATCATTAAGGGGCCTAGAAACACGAATTCGCGAAGGACGCCCTCTGAACATTAAATTTGGCACAGATCCCACGGGCCCGGAACTACACTTAGGCCATGCCGTGCCTGTTAGATTATTAGATTTATTTAGACGAGCGGGTCATAAGATCGACATTATTTTTGGAGACTTTACGGCGAAGATTGGTGACCCCTCTGGTCGAACCGAAGGTCGACAGGAATTAACAGACGAACAAATTCGAAATAACATGTCTACCTATACAGAACAGGCGGGTAGGTACTTTGGAATCGAGCATGATAATGTAAGGACTCGCAAGAATAGTGAATGGTTGGCAAAATTATCTTTAGCCGAGACTTTCGGATACCTACAAATGATAAGTCTATCTGAAGCCACTCAACGAAATGATTTTCGCAACAGAATGGCTCGTGGGCAAAAAGTGTCCTATGCTGAAGGAGCTTATGGTGCTCTAACGGGCATAGACTCCGTGGAACTTCGCACAGATGTTGAAATTGGTGGCGTAGACCAACTTCTCAATTTCCAACAGGCACGATCAATACAGTCTGCAAGTGGGCAGCCTCCTGAAGAGATACTCATGACTCCAATACTGGAAGGAGTTGGTGGAGATGGACGTAAAATGAGTAAATCGTTCGACAATTACATACCGGTGGATGCCAAGCCTGAGGAAATGTTTGGCAAAATAATGTCAATGCCAGATCACCTAATAGCCTCTTACTGGCAGGCTTTCGCTCCGATAAACGAAGCGGACATTCAGAAGCTAAAAGAAACGATTAGCAAAGACCCTCTTGAATTAAAGAAGCAACTTGCAACATATCTCGTAGCATTAGCTGCAAACGATATGAAAATAGGGCAGGACAGCCGTGAAAGTTTTGAAATTAAATTTTCTAGAAAGGATTATATGGCTATCGAGCATGTCCCCCTAATTGTGCTCGGTGATTCAGAAAGCGTTATACCGACTATCGCTAATATTAGAGGCGAAAGCAATAGTCAAATTATGAGATTGTTTAAACAAGGTGCTGTCCGAGTTATTACGAATGAAAGCTCAACCATAACAGTCTATAGCCCTGAAGAATTACTAAAAAATATAGTTGATGGGCAGCTGCTCAAAGTTGGAAAGACTCTTGTGCGGTTTACAAACACCGGCCCCGGGGTCTAGTATACCTAGTTACCCCCGTGCCAACATTTAGCGTGCAACAAGAATTAACAATATGTCTCATCACAATATAATCCATAGTGCAAATATTAGAAGTGTTTCTATGTTACCCCCAGAAGCAGTAAAATTTGTAACGTATTATGCGTCCTTGACAAGTGTGCGAGCAATAGCGACCATAGGCTCACTAGCATCCGGACAAAGTGATCGCCACTCAGATATCGACATAGTTATTATATGTGAAAATAGCAAACTCCCTTCTACTAAGAAGCGCATGGGAATGATCAATTATATATCACAGAACACGGCACACATTAATACCTTTAACTTAAAGACGAGGCTGTTCGGTATTTCTGACGATTTTATCATTAACAATAATGAAATATGTACTCAATTTTTTACAAAAAAGGATGTGGACGATGCTATTGGGCACATCAAGAGTGGTTTTTACCAGCAGCAAGGGATGGAGTACCCTCTTGCTTTTTTAAATAGCATTCTCACAGCAAACGTTCACATAGATAAAGATAGATGTTACGAGAAATTAAAGAAAAAGGTTAGGCCGTTTCCAAAAACACTACAGAAGATAATACTTACTAAAGAGAGGGAGTTGCATTTGCCTTATTACCTCAAAAGGCTTGAGGTGGCTATTGCCCGTGGCGATGTACCGTATGCTCACAAGATGATAAACAGCTCTATTGATTCTGTCCTATACATAATCTTCGCTCACCATATGAGGTACCCGCACGGACCTAAAAGATTGTACGAACAGTTATCGTCGTTCTTGGACAAAGATACGTACATAAAGTTAACTAGTTATTTGGATGAGCTCTTTTACACTAATACAACTAGCTTGGCACTGGTACAAAAACTAGATGCGCTAAAGGGGCTATCTAAACTAGTCGGTAGCCCCCAAGATAGTCACGAGGTTTAATCATGAAGTCATTTTTTGATGATTTTAAAAAAGATTTCTTGCTACCATCCGGTGATAATTTCTCTGATCTTCTTGAAAAAATGCAATACTTGAATGATCGAATTCAAAGACAGGCTAAACCGGGAGTACCGCGTATTCCTCTTCAGAACAGATTTTCCTATAGTACGACAGATTACCACGTACCGATCAGAGGTAGAAGTTCAGAAGACATATTGAATGAATTATCAGACGCTTTCCAGGGTACTATACGCTGGAATCAGCCATCAACCCTTATTAATATTACACCTAACCCTTTGCTTGATAGCGTAGCTGCCGCAAACATAGCTACTTCATATAACATAAACTGTCTTTGGGACTATATGAGTGGGGGTATAACAAGATTAGAAAAAAGCGTAATTGCGTTCTTGTGCAAAATCGCAAACTGGGATGTGCAGGAGGCGGCTGGAATTAGTACTTTTGGCGGGAAAGCTACTCTAATGTACGCTATGCGGTGCGGTCTAAATGTCTGCGACAGGCAGTCTGTAACAAAAGGTCTTGAGGGTAATTATGTAGTTATTACGGGAGAAAATTCACACTATTCAATCGAGGATAGTTGTAATTACTTAGGCATAGGAAGGGATAATGTTGTCCGAGTTCGCGCTGATAAGACTGGCGCAATGGAGCCCAGAGCTTTTGAAGAAGCAATGCGAGAATGTATAGAGCAAAATAAGAAAATCGCAGCTATCGTTTTGCTCGGAAGTGACACCATCCAGTACTCAGTAGATCCTGTAAAACAAATATTCAGTATCAGAAATAGGTTAGTTGATGAGTTTAGTCTGTCGTACATTCCATACATGCACCTCGACAGTGTCATAGGATGGATCGGTTTAGTGTTTGGGTCGTATGATTTCAACAAAAACCCGCTCGAAATTTCAACCGAAGCCAAAATGAAAATTCAATCAATTGCAAACAAGATCTCCGGGGTAGAATATGTTGACTCATTTAGCGCTGATTTTCATAAAACAGGCTTATCCCCATATATTTCGAGTTTCTTTGTAGCCAAAAATGCTGGGCATATTCATTCTATTAACAAAGATCATTTGCAAAAAAATTCAGATAATCTTTACGGTGAAATTCACACTCATCATTATAGTTTCGAGAATTCAAGATCAGCTAATGCTATCGTAGGTGCATGGACATCAATACAGCGACTAGGGGTAGAGGGGTACCAGAAATATTGGGCTCAGTTAATATCAACTAGTTTATATCTCAATCGTTTGATAATTAGTAAATACGATGCTGATATGAGAGTACTGAATACCGACACCCTAGGTTATGCAATAGTGATACAGTTTATACCGCCAAAATTAAATACGCCATACGAAGAATTAATTAACTCTAATCGTGATTTACAGTTGTACAACGACTACTGCTTCCAAATGCATGAGCATATTGCCTACGAACTCCTAGAGAGCAACGAACCCTACCCACTACTGGGATTTATACCGGACTATGGTCGTCAAAAAAAATCTTCACAGAGCCCAGTATTTTTACTATATTCCAACCACCCTAACCTGTCCCCTAAGGATTGCGATCAAATACTCGGGGAAATTATTGGTATGAAGCACACGTTTGATAAAAAGTGGATCCGTAATAACTACACCCGGCATAATAAGTCTAGGCCGAAGCATTTACCAAGGTAATGAACTTGCGATCTGTTATCATTAACAGTGGTTAAATTTAAATTTTCAAGGAGTTAAATATGTTAAAGGATTCGGGGGCGTTTAGTGGGTTTTCGGTTGATGATTTAGACAAGGCAATGAAGTTTTATGGCGAAACATTAGGCTTAGGGGTAGAACAAAATCCGATGGGTTTGCAGATTAAGTTTGCTGGCGGAAATAGTGTGTTCGCGTATCAAAAAGATGATCATAAACCAGCCGAATATACGATGTTAAATTTTGTAGTCGATGATATAGACAAAACGGTAGATGAGCTGGCCACCAAAGGTGTGGAGTTTGAGAAATACGCTAGTATGCACCAGGATGAACGGGGAATCGCTCGCGGAATCGCAGCAAATATGGGCCCGGACATCGCCTGGTTTAAAGACCCCGCCGGCAATATTCTCTCTGTTCTAAAAGAAGCTTAGGGTTGCATATCGAAAAGCATCACACGAAGGGCTTACTCTTGGATGAATTCGACCTCGGCAAGGCTACTAAGCACGAGTTCTAGCTTGGTAACTAGTCCGTCTATGTCAATCGCCCGGTTAATTATAGACATTTTAACTTTCACCTCATCAACTCCCATATGCCTATCTAATTTCGAGGCCTCTTTAATATCAACTTCAGCACCGACGGGCAACGGACAGACAGCAGTCCAGAGAGCATCGGCCTCTGTTTTTAGCTGTCGGATAGTGTTTTTAATTATTTCTCGATCGAGAAATATCTCGTGAGGCAAGTCGTACTGCATATCCTCACCCCTATCAAACACAACCGAATATTTTTCAGTTCTCATATGCAGATTTAATCACCTTTTTAGTAATTTGTAAATACCACCGTACTAACTCAACACTCTTTGCAGCATAAAAGGTAGGTATCCTGAACCGTAAAGTGCTAACTAAAATATGCTAGGATAAATAGCTTTAGCTTTTTAGGTTTAAGCTTTAGAATAAAGAGTAGATGAACGATGTGGGCACTGACTTCGATAAGTATTTGCGCGCGGCTAATTATTTAACCGCCGCACAGATCTTTTTGCAAGATAATTTTTTGCTGGAGAGGGAGCTCACAGCAGACGACATCAAACCCCGGCTGCTGGGGCATTGGGGATCGGGACCAGGGGTTAACTTTGCTTATTCGCATTTGAGCTACCTTGCTAAAAACAAAGATCAAGACATTATGTTTGTGTTGGGGCCGGGTCACGCCTTTCCGGCGCTGCAAGCCAATTTATTTTTAGAAGGAACGTTAGAGAAATTTTACCCCGAAGCCAAGCACACCTACGACGGAATCGGTTACATTTGCCGCAATTTTAGCTGGCCGTACGGCTTCCCCAGCCACAGCAATCCAGGCACTCCGGGCGTTATTTTAGAAGGAGGCGAACTGGGATATTCACTATCAACTTCATTTGGGGCAGTTTTGGATAATCCTGATTTAATAGTCGCTTGCCTAGTTGGCGACGGCGAGGCAGAAACAGGCCCAACTGCCGGAGCCTGGCACTTGAACAAACTGATTAATCCAAAAACCAGCGGAGCAGTATTGCCAATTTTGCACTTAAACGGATACAAAATATCAGCCCCAACCATTTTTGGCCGAATGAGTGACGAAGAGTTAATTGCATTATTCACGGGCTACGGCTACCAACCACGCATAGTAAGCGGCGACAATGTACATCAACAGATGCAGGATACTTTGGAATGGGCCCACAACGAAATTCAAAAAATCAGGCAGTCAGATGACGGCGATTTTCCGCGCTTGCCAATGATAATAATGCGCACTCTAAAAGGTTGGACTGGCGTAAAAGAGCTAAATGGCCAAAAAATCGAAGGCAACTGCCTAAGCCACCAAGTGGTTTTAACAGAGGCCAAAACCAACCCCGGCCAACTAAAAATGCTAGAACAGTGGCTGCGATCGTATAATATCGCCGAGCTATTCTCTAGGGATGAGGGGTTTGGCGAATACATAAATCAGATCAGGCCACGCGACGATAAAAAAATGGGACAAATGCGGCACGCTTTTGGCGGAGATCCGGTTTACAAACCTTTGGATCTGCCAGATGTCGGGCAATTCTCCGAAGATACCACAACGCCCGGCACGATCGGTTCCAGTAGTATGCGCCGCGCTGGAGCGTACTTGAACGAAGTTTTTAA
>CAZUXR010000022.1:0-5380 GCA_964624785.1 uncultured Candidatus Saccharibacteria bacterium | reverse complement strand
TGGCGCGGGACTATTTCTTCACTAAATTATATTTTGACTTCTTCCGGATGGCGACAGGAACACAACGGCTTCAGCCACCAAAACCCCGGATTTATTGCAGACGCACTTCGGCGGCAAGGCGATTTTGTGGACGTTTACTTTCCACCCGACGGCAATTCTACGTTAGCGGTTTTAGAACACTGTCTGTCCTCGACTCGCCAAATTAACATAATTGTTGCTGGCAAAACCCTAGAGCCACGCTGGCTAACACCCGGTCAAGCCAAAAAGCAACTCGAATCAGGCCTAGCCGTGTGGGATTTTGCTTCTGACGATAACCCCGATGTAGTGCTAACTGCCGCCGGTGATTATCTAACGAAAGAGGCGCTAGCGGCAATTAGTCTGGCTAAAAGTGAGTGGTCGCAGGTGCGCCTGCGATTTGTGAATATTATGTCGCTGACCAGCTGTGGGCTGGGGCGGGGCGGGACTTGCCTAACTCACGAGGGATTCAACATGATTTTCACTCCGGATAAGCCGGTAATCTGCAACTTCCATGGCTACCCGGAAACTATGAAAGCGATAGTTTTTGACTACATTAGCACGTCACCGCAAAGGTTTAGCGTGCACGGCTACATAGAAAGCGGTTCCACTACAACGCCGTTCGACATGCATGTCCGCAACCGCACCAGCCGTTACCATTTGGTAATCGAGATTTTTGAAAAAATTGCCAGCAGCGGCCGTATCAAATACCAGGAATCCCGCCACATCATCGAAAAATATCAGCAAAAAATCGACGAAAATACCGAATATATCAAAATCAACGGCGTGGACATGCCAGAAATTGACGCGTGGAAATGGACGGATTAATCCTTATTGCCAATCCGGGCAGCGCCAGTCGCAAATACGCTTTGTACAATCAGGGTGGGAAATGCCTGATAAATCTCCATTTTGAACTTGCTGACAGCAAAGTTGTTTATTCGTTTGGCAGTGGCGGGCAAATAGAGTCAGACTTAAGCAATCTAGCATTTGCAGCTACAAAAATTCTGGATATTCTGAAAGGGCAGGGAGCGTTTGCAAGCGATGCCAGTGTTCAAACAATCGCGCTGCGAATCGTGGCGCCGTCGAGCTACTTTCAAAAACACCGCGCCATAGACGACCGCTCAATCAAAAAACTCACCGAGCTAGAGTCCAGATCGCCGCTGCACATCAACAACGTTTTGCAGGAAATGCATATTCTAAAAAGTGTTTTCCCAAGCGCAAAATTACTAGGAATCTCCGACAGTGCCTTCCACGAGTCAATGCCTGCCCGAGCCAACCGCTACGCCATTCCCGCCAAAGACGCCACCGCCCTGGATATTAAAAGGTTCGGCTACCATGGATTGTCTGTAGAGTCAGTGGTGAGTTCATTGAAAAAAATAGATAAGCTGCCGCAAAGACTGGTCGTTTGTCACCTTGGCAGTGGGTCCAGTGTGACGGCTGTGCGCTCGGGCAAAAGCCTGGACACAACCATGGGCTATTCGCCACTAGAGGGATTAATGATGTCCACCAGGAGTGGCAACATCGACCCAGCCGCAGCAGATGTTTTGCAAAACGAACTCAAACTAAACAGCGAAAAACTATTAGATTATCTGAACGACAAAAGTGGACTACTTGGGGTAAGCGGCAAATCAGGCGATATTAGAGCTCTTTTAAAATTGGGACGGGAAGGCGACGAGGCCGCCAAACTGGCACTTAGTATGTACGTTTACCGGGTGAGGCTTGGGATTGGCCAAATGGCGGCGGCGCTGGGTGGAATTGATGCGCTCGCGTTCACCGGAACTGTTGGCGAACGCTCCGAGCCAATTCGGCGGCGCGTCATGAATAATTTAACTTTCTTAGGATTATGGCTTGATCCCAAACTAAATCACGAACACAAAACTACCAATGCACTGTCGATACTGAGCCCCAAATCACACCCCGCCAAAATCTATGTCGTACCAGCAAACGAAGATCTAGTTATCGCCAAACACGCTCTGGATTTAACGAGTTAATTACTCGTCTTTGGCGTAATCGTGAAAAATAATGGTTGTTGGTTTAATTTTGATAACAATGTAGGCGCCGGTGTGGAGTTTGGAAACTGGCGGCATCTCCATTCCGCTACGATATGGGCGCGGTTTTACCATCAGAGAAAAAACTCTTTCTTTCACGGCTTGGTCGGCTTCAATCTCTGCGATTCCTTGCAGCTGAACAGTTTGCATGGTGCCCGGCTCGTACGCCGTTAGGGCAACCTGGCCGCCGCTAAGCACATTGCGAGCCTTGTCTGTGCTGGATTTTGTAAGGATATAGATAAAGTTATTCTGATCGATCAAATAATACACAACCGCACCGTGCGGCTGCGCGCCGTCATTAACCGTCGACAAAACCGCCGTGCCATGCGACCGCAAAAAATTCATGGCGTCATCGCTAATGTTTTGGAAGGCCGGTAATGGTTTGCTGACAACAACTTTAGAACTTACAGGCTCGGCTGGCTTGCCGGTAATTCCTTCCAGGCGCTTACCTTCGATGAATTTAACGAATATCGCAGCACAGCGCGGACTAACAAAATGCAGCGAATAATCTTTGACTTTTGTATGCAGCACGACCGAACTAAACAACCCCATGTTACTATCTTTTACACCAGACACGACGTCGTAGGTAACTTCGTCAAACTTACTAAAAAACGGCTTAGTGTCGATAAATAATATCCGTTGAGTCGTTGCCACAAGCCATCCCATCCCGGTACTATACCGGCCGTAGATGACTCCTCCGATATGCTCGCTCTCGCGCAAGTTTTTTATAACTGTTTTGACTTCTGGGGTCAGTAGCCCGTACCAACCAGCACCGGCGGCGTGCAGCTCGTTTCTGATTCGTGCAACTTCAGTTCGTTCCATCTACCATTAGTGTAATCCACTTGCAGAAAAGTTGCGAGCCGTATGAGATAATATAAGTACACTAAAGAAGGAGGGGGCTATGAGCGATGTCACATTGGATCCGTATTTATTTTTTCAGGGTAATTGCCGGGAGGCTATGGAATTTTATAAGAGTATTTTTGGCGGTGAGTTAACTATCCAAACCTACGGCGACGTAAATGCCGCGAGCGGTGAAAAAGACAAAGATAACATTATGCACGCCAGGCTAGAAGGTGGGGATGTTAAGTTAATGGGCAGCGATACTACGCAAGCTAGCGATAAAATGGCAAAGGTAAGCTTATCGCTGGGCGGGTCGGACGAACCAAAACTGCGCCAAATCTTTGAAGATTTAAGCGTTAGCGCTGACGTTCGCTCTCCGCTCAAAAAAGAATTCTGGGGCGACACATTCGGCAGCCTAACCGATAGATACGGCGTGGACTGGATGATGAACATCACAGAGTCATAAACACGCACTCGCCGTATATCACCGTATATCATCACACTATTTTCGTAGATTCTATTTTATGTTATAATTAGTTTGTTCTGTCTGCAGTTAACTTATCTGTAAATAGAATACTTGATTATGAGCAATAACGAAGTCGATATAAAAAGTAGACTCCGAAGAGTCACTGGTAGGCGAACAGGTGCCCTTATTGGTGTTTTTGCGTCATTGGCCGCCATAGCCCCAAATACAACGCAGGCTAGCACGGAACGGATTATCAATGCGAGCACAGCAATTGAACATAGTGGCGCTAACACCGCGGCAACCAAAAAAACCACTGCTAGGTCAATCGGGAAGATTGCGGCTTTTAACAGTAAATCATCTGCCCGCCCCCTTGGCACGGCAATGTCAACTCGTACATGGAATGCTGACGCGCGTAATATTTTTACGCACTACTTTAATTCATTGACTCCAGAGAACGAACTAAAATGGGAGTATACCGAACCGCAACTTGGAACATTCGATTTTACGCAGGCAGATAAACTTGTAAAATTCGCCGCTGATAATCACGCAGAGGTGCGAGGCCATGCGCTGCTGTACCCAGGCCAAGACCCTCCGTATGTTAAACGGCTACTGCTTGGCTGTGACAGCAGTAACCCTAAGCAGCAAGCTGTAGTTGAAGGCGTAATGAACGACCACATTACCACAGAAGTTAATCACTTTAAAGAAGATGTTCACGAATGGGACGTAGTCAATGAACCGGCTACCAAAAATTCATGGCAAAAATGCCTGCCAAATTATATAGAGCTAGCCCTACATGCAGCCCATGCCGCAGATCCAACAGCCCGGCTGTTTATAAACGAATACGATGCCGAGTTTCCTAGGATTAATGGGGCGCTAAACCCCAGATATATAAAACTCCGCGGAATCATAAAGCAGCTAGTTCAAGACAAAGCGCCGATAGACGGAGTTGGACTTCAAACGCATGCGGGATTATACATCGCTGGGCAGATGCAACAGTTTGGTCAAACAATTGATTCTTACACAAAAATGGGACTCAAAGTTAGGTTAACCGAAGTAGATGTTGCGCGTTCCGAGGGACTGAATAACCCACTAGAGCTGCAAGCTCAGCGGGCAGTGTACCGAGGTTTAGCAAGGGCATGTGGCACCAGGCCAGGGTGTGCGGGCATGACAGTTTGGGGCGTAGACGATAAGGCCTCGTGGCAGGGTGCCGACCGACAGCCTCTGCTTTTTGACGCCAACGACAATCCAAAACAATCTTATGACACCGTTCGACAGTACCTCAACCCCTCCGTGAGTAGATAGCGCCAATAACAATTAGTCAGCATTTAAGCCTGCAGACTAACGAGCAGGTGTTAGGGAATAGCGCTCCAGAGGTGTATACTTAAACCTACACAGTTAGGGGAAAGAAAAATGTACAAGTATCAGATCGCTGAGTCACATAACGGGCATAGTGTCTACGTGGACTTAATTAACTCTTCTGCCGGCCAATATTTAAGCCGCCAACCCTACGTAATAAACCTTATTAAAGAAGCTTTGCTTTTAGCAAAATTATCCGGTTCGCAGGTAATTATAGAGCACGACATGGGACGCATTATCGGCAACACAGACATTGTTCCAACCAGCGAAAAGGACACAATTTTTTACGCCCAACCACACAAAAAAGCAGTGTTTTCGCGCTACGTAAAAAATCGCTCTATGTCTCCCAGCCCAAAATTAACGATCCACTTAGAGAAAAATTCTGACGGAAATTACGAAATCATGAACACCTGGATCGGGCCGTCTTCGCCGCCGTTCCCAGGCGACGAACAGGCTACAGAGATTAGCCGTCAGTACTGGGAGTCGCATGCTTTAGTTGCCGACGAACAGAAAATCCAAGCCAAAACAATCACCAAACTCTGCCCATATTAATTCAGTATTTAGCACAAGCGCTTGCATGTCGGTTGATATTGTGATAAGGTTATAGTAATTGTTTTCAATGAATCCGGGTCTAGTTAAGATTATTTACTCGATT
>CAZUXR010000021.1:8942-15906 GCA_964624785.1 uncultured Candidatus Saccharibacteria bacterium | reverse complement strand
GCTAGCAGAGCAATTTCTTCGGCTAGTTGCTGGCGGGTTTGATCTACGATCTTGGTTGGTGCTTTGTCGGTGTAGGATTTGCTTGATAGGCGGGCTTCTAGGCGCGTTATGGACTCCTGACGAGCCGTAGCTTGCGTTTTTAGCTTATCCAAGTAGCTTTTTGCGGTTTGGGCGTCAATGTCCAGCCAGGCGGCGTAATTCGTGCCGGTAAGGCGCAGCCCGGCGCTAGGCTCCCCTGCCCTGACTTCGCCAAGCTTAGCTAACCTGGCAATTAGCCCCATCTGCTGTACAATTTCTGGTACATCCTTGTGGTAAAGCGTTGGCTTGCTAACGTTTAGCGCGTTCATAATTCTGCGAGCATCCACCACGATTTCTATTGTTGCTTTGAACTTTTTAACTTCTTTGGGATCGGTTTTTACCGGGGTGGGCCAGAGCGCGGTTGCTAACATGGTGCCGTCTTCCCAGGCCAAAGTTTGCCAGATTGTTTCTGATACGAACGGCGCGAACGGATGAGCAATCTTTAGCGTCGCCTCTAGTAAGTAGGCCAGCAGCCCAGTGTTCGTGTCGGTTTTGCTGGTTTCTATGTACCAGTCGGCAAGGTCGTGCCAAATAAACTGGTACAAAAACTCGTAAGCCTCGCTCAGTCGGTAAGTCTCTATTGCATGGGAAATATCTTTAGCAGCGCGGTTTAGCTGGTGCAGAATCCAGTGGTCGGCAGCGCTTTTTGGTGTGGCATCGATGCGCAAGCTGTGACCGTCGCCGACTTGGTTCCCTATAAATCTGGCGATGTTCCAGATTTTGTTGCCAAAGTTGCGTGCTTCTTCTACTTTGCGCGGATCGTAACCTCTGTTAACTGCTGGTATGCGGCCGTTAATCAAGCCCATTCGCAGAGCGTCGGATCCGTGCGAGCTAATAATTTCCATAGCATCCACGACATTGCCTAAGGATTTGCTCATTTTGGCGCCGCCCTCGGCTAGGATTAACCCGTGAATATAGACTTCTTTAAATGGAATCTCCCCCGTTGTATAGCAGCCCATCATGATCATGCGGGCGACCCATTGGTACAAAATTTCGCCGGCGGTTTCCATTAAACTAACCGGGTAAAAGTTCTTAAAATCATCACCGTCTGGATAATCCATGGTGGCGTACGGCCAAGATCCGCTGGAAAACCAAGTATCGAACACGTCCGGATCGCGTTTGTAAGTTTTGCCATCAACTTCGATAGACTCCTTGTCTACCCGTGTATCAAAAACCCAGTCGAACTCATCTGCGATGTTTTGGAAGGCTGGAATTGGAATCCCCCAGGCAATTTGCCGGCTAATGTTCCAGTCCTGGATGTTTTCTAGGTAATCTATTAGCTGTTTCTTTTTACTTTTTGGGTAAAAGGCAATTTTGTTTTCGTTAATGGTTTTGATGGCGTTAGCGGCCAGTGGCTTCATATCTACAAACCACTGTTTGCGCAGCAGTGGTTCGATGGTGGTACCGCATTTGTAACATTTGCCAACGCTGTGGTTGTATTTGACGGTGTCGCGCAGGTAGCCAAGAAGTTCTAGCTCCTGAACGACCAGTTTGCGGGCTTCTGTAACAGTTAAATCTTGGAAGTCTTTTGGTGCTTGATGACCGATTTTCCCCTCTGGGGTAATAATTTCGATGATCGGTAAACTGTTACGCTTGGCGATTTCGTAGTCGTTGGCATCATGCGCTGGCGTGATTTTAACGGCACCTGTGCCAAATGCTTGCTCGATTGAATTGTCCGCAACAATTGGCACTTCGCGGTTCGAAATCGGCAAAATTACTCTTTTGCCAACCAGGAATTTGTAGCGTTCGTCGTCTGGGTGGACGGCCACGGCGGTGTCGCCCAACATGGTTTCTGGCCTGGTGGTGGCCACAATTATTTCCCCGCTACCGTTGACTAACGGATATGCAATGTGCCATAAATTTGACTCTTCGTCCTCATGCACAACTTCTATGTCGGAAAACCCGGTACCGTGGAATGTGCAAAAATTAACTATCCGTTTGCCTCTGTAAATAAGCCCTTCGTCCCACATTTTTTGGAACGTGGAATAGGCCTGCTCAACGATCTTCTCGTCCAAAGTATAAGCGAACCTAGTCCAGTCGCAGCTGGCACCCATTGCCCGCATTTGCGATTGGAACTTGTGTTTATTGCCTTCCACGAACTCCCAAACTTGTTTGTAGAGTTCCTCCCTACTAAAGTCAAAACGACTTTTACCTTCTTTGGCTAAGTGTTTTTCGTAAACGACTTGAGTCTCAAAACCGGCGTGATCGGCACCCGGCACCATCAGAGTTTTTTTGCCGAGCATACGGTGGTAACGCGTTACCACGTCGTGGATTGCCACTGTTAGTCCAAAACCGATATGCAAGTTGGCGTTGGCGTTCGGCGGCGGCATAACCATGCTAAAGTACCCTTCCCCGCCCCTATCTTTTGGCACAAATGCTTCCTGCTTTTCCCAAAGGGCGTAGATGTCGGATTCATACTCGGACGGTTCGTAGGTTTTTGGCAACTTCATCAGGGTAGAGTATACACTAAAATCAGTTATTCTCTACTCCTACGCAACAGATTGACTTGCTTCATGTGAAGGTTGTACTAATTACATCGTGGAGGTCATAGATAAATTAGGTTCGATGTCTAGTGTATAGGGGTCGGCTGTCGGTAGTTTTTTCTGTGCCATAAAGTAGCCTAAGGTGGCGATCATCGCGGCATTGTCGGTACAGAGCTTAAAGTCGGGGTAGGCAACTTGCCCTGGCAGGCGTTCATCTAATTGTTTGCGAAGTTCCTGGCTGGCTGCTACGCCACCGGCGATCACAATGCTGCAGGGCTGGAATTCTTCTGCCGCTGTTGCTAGGGAATCAACAAGAGTCTTTATTGCGATATACTGAAAGCTAGCAGCAACATCCGCTTTCTGGGACTCACTCAGGCGTTCTGAAAGGCCAGAAGACGGAAATGTATAATCCTGGCCGATTAGCTCCTGAGCGGCTCTTAAAACGGCTGTCTTCAGGCCAGAGAAACTAAAGTCGTATTTATTGGCCATTTTTGCTTTGGGAAGTTTGATGGCATGTGCGTCGCCGCTCATTGCTGCTTTGGCTACACTGGGGCCGCCGGGGTAGGGTAGGCCAAGAATTTTCGCGACCTTATCAAATGCTTCGCCAACGGCGTCATCAGCAGTTTGTCCAAGTAGTTGGTAGTCAAAATGGTCTTTAAACAATGCAATTTGCGTGTGCCCGCCGCTGACAATCAAAGCTAAAAGCGGAAATTCAGGCTGACGTTTTGGTAGTTTGTAATTTGAAATTTGTTTCGGATTTCGTGTTTCGGATTTCGATTTTGGGCCAACTTCAGTCAAAAAGTTGGCATACACGTGGGCCAGAACGTGGTTAACGGCGTAGAGCGGCTTATTCTTGGTTATTGCCAGAGTACGAGCAGTTAGTACGCCAATCAAAAGGCTGCCAGACAAACCCGGTCCGTAAGTTACCGCGATCGCATCGATTTCATCCCAAGTAGTTTTAGCTGTCTTCAGAGCTTCTTCGATAACTGGCAGAATCACTTCTATGTGGCTGCGAGCGGCAATTTCTGGCACAATCCCTCCATATGCTATATGCATATCAATACTAGAGAGCACCGCATTGCTTAGCAACTTGCAGCCTCCCGTTAGACCAGCGGATTCCACGACCGCCGCAGAAGTTTCGTCCGCACTCGATTCAATTCCAAGAATTCTCATTCAATTTAAAGTATACTTTAGCAGATGAATATTAGAAGATTAGTTAAAGCATTTATTCCTAGAACTTTGTTTAAACGCGTCGAACCATTCGGTCACTTGCTAGAAGGTTTTGGGTATAACCTCGTCAACGGCTTTCCGGCGCGGGGGATGAAGGTCATAGGTGTTACAGGAACAAACGGCAAAACTACAACTGCGTTTTTGATTCATAAAATGCTGCAGGAATCTGGGCTAAAAACCGGGTTAATGACCACTGTAGCGTGGGGCGTGGGCGACGATATAAATTCGCAAATTCAGCACTATACTAATGTGCCAATGCCCCAGTTAATGAAACGACTAAAGCTGATGCGCGCTGCTAAAGTGGACTATTTGGTTTTAGAAATAACTTCGCAAGCTTTGGCGCAAAACCGGGCGTGGGGCGTACCGTTTAGTGTGGCGGTAATGACCAACATAACGCACGAACATTTGGATTACCACGGAACGTTCGAACGCTATCGTGATGCCAAGCGCAAACTATTTAAATTGGCTAATAAAAACCGCCACGGGCTTCGTGCTGGTGTGATCAACGCCGAAGACCCTAGCGTCGAATTATTTGCGGCAGACATTAAAAACCCGGTTCTATACGGAATTAACAAAGGTGACTTAAAAGCAGAAAACGTTAAATTAATGCCAACCGGCGTGAGTTATCGGGTTAAAGTTGCCAGCGATGAATACCAGATTAGAACCAATCTGCCAGGTAGTTTTAATGTTTATAATTCTCTGGCGGCAGTTGGAGTTGGGCGGGCTATCGGACTTAGCCCGCAGCAGATAGAGCAGGGGATTGCCGCGCTTGACGGCGTGGAAGGACGCATGACAAGCATTGACGAAGGTCAAGATTTTAGCGTGATTATCGATTTCGCACATACGCCGGACAGTTTTGAAAAACTATTTAAAGATTTGCGCCCAGTGGTCGGCGGCAAGTTAATCGTAATGTTCGGCAGCGCTGGCCGCCGCGACGAAGCCAAGCGCGCGGTGCAGGGCGAACTAGCAGGCAAATACTGCGACGAAGTAGTTATCACAGAAGAAGACGACCGCGATATTGATGGGCAGCAGATTATGGAACAGATTGCAGTAGGGGCAGAAAAAGCCGGTAAAACCAGGGATAATAATTTGTTTTTGGTGCATGATCGCACGCAGGCGATCGAGCTTACTCTAAAAAGAGCAGGCAAGGGCGATACCGTACTGTTGCTGGGCAAGGGGCACGAAAAAAATATTCTGCGCAACGGCCCAAAAGCCGCCCAGCTGCGCCATCTACCCCAAGACGACAAAAACCCCGACCGAGTTACTGAAGTAGCCTGGGACGAAATCGCCACCACCCACCAAATTTTGACTAAAGTGTGAGCTAGAGGCATCTTAAGTGCTAATCGAATAGTAAAATATGACCTTTAGAATCTTGTCGAGTGGATGTTTCAACCGATACAAATGCACGCTTCCCCCGATCTGTTACTCCATATATTGCAAATGAACCAAGTCCAACTGCACGCTCCAAGCGATCGGGTGATATAAGGACTCGCTCCAAGAGAGGATCGTTGTTACCGGGATCGGATAGGCGGTTGATGTCGGATTCGAATGGCATGCCAACGTATTCACCAAAACGTTCGTCACTGTCTTCCATAGCAACAAGCTGCTCTCCGATTTCGGATGCAAGGGGATGATCGATTAAGTGGAGTAAGTCTACTCGTTTCATGTATTGACTAAATTGTACTATTTTGTTATAGTAAATTCAAGCTCGATAAAACAAAAATCAAGAAAATGACGATAAAAACGCCAGAGACAAAAGACTTTAATCTGCTTGCCGAACACGATGCTGTGGGTGACTCTTCGACCGTGGAAATTATTAATGAGAGGGGAAGGGATCGAAGGTATTCTCAGTATTGGTGTGATTTTTCTAGACTGGCTGGTTCCGCGGGCGACGAAGCAGAGCAGGGCTGGAGGAATTTTAGGGATCAACGAAAGTTAGAACAAGCGTTGTATGAACCAAAACCAGTACAGCTGGGGCGTAAGACCATAGAAGCAGTAGATATCGCAGAGGAATGGTATTTGCGACAGGGATCGTTAAATCATATGAATGGGGCAGAGCGACCGCTGGCTACATGTTTTGTGAGGTTGTGGGACGCCGCTCGAGGCAACAAGACGCCCATAGACGATATTAACATTGCTTTCCGCCAGGCGAGCATCGAAATATACTCCGCCAAAGGTAATTCTGACGGAGTGCCGTCTGAGTTGATTAGGCTAATGGCTGGTGATTCGGAGAAAGCTCACAAAGCAGTATTGGCCGGTAACGTAATGTTGGATTTTGTACGATCTACACCCCCCGAAAAACGCGATAACAGCCATTTATTGTACCTAGGATTAGTGGAACTTTTAAACGCCGAGTTAGCGACTGGTCTATCTGATATGAGTAATTTAAGCTCTGAACAGAAAAGAGTGATGTCGGATGCGCTGAAGTTCAAATATGAAGCAAGGTTCGAAGCTTTAACTACACAGTGGCAAATGAGTAAAATTGATGACGAAACTTATCAAGCTAGATTTAATTTATACTTAGGCGCCCAGGCCGACGAAATTCATAAAACTGCCAGTAAGAATGGTGATGGCTTAACCAACGGGGATTTAAACGAACATTATTTTGCTCTGCTGCTTAAATATGGAGTTACCGGCTGGAAGGATGAAACGAGATTTATAGTACAGGCTGCCACTCGGAGACAGGATGAACCCCATGATGGATTTGCCCCAAGGCGTTTGCCTGTGTTTTCCTTCGATGCGATGGTTCGTGATGTTAGTGCCGAAATTCCAGACCAGTTTGTCCAGCTAAAAGCTGGTCTTACGGGTTCAGGGAATAATTATGCCGAAGGTATTACAGAAATTAACGACATTATCATTGACGGAGACGGAGGGTATATTAGAAGCCAAATACTTACAGGAATAACTCAGTTGCGTGGATTGCTGCGGGAACTCAATACGGGGCAGCATTACGCCGGTTCAACTGATGTGGTTACCGATCACATTAGAGCCATAGAGCGCAGGATGGAACTATTCGTTAGGCAATAGGTTGGTGTATTAAAAGAGCCGCGGCTTTTGGTGAACTCATTTTCATGGTTCTACTTTAGGCTGCGGCTTCATACGGGGCAGGGGGGGGCCCGCGGCCACACCCCCGGCCCGGCGCCAAAAAAAAAAAAAGAAAAAGCGTGGGGTGG
>CAZUXR010000021.1:0-8932 GCA_964624785.1 uncultured Candidatus Saccharibacteria bacterium | reverse complement strand
TTTGGGTTAACTATTTTTATTGGTTATTTTTTTGGGGGGGGATTAATAGGGGGCCGGCGCGTCGGGCATCAACGCGGTACTCGCCTGCAATACATGACCATCTTTCCCGTGGTGTGATGGCCATGCTGCCAGAACGCCCCGTCAGGGGATTAGGGCGTTCTATCCAGGACTCAGGGGATGTTCCTGGGGCAGTTTGTTAAAGAAGTAAGGAACGAGCAGTGATTGACCCGGGAGCTGCTGTCTTACGACTAGGTCGGGCGACCTGTCTACCGGATCAATCAACTATCCTTTATGGCTTGCGAGGCCAGGAGGGCCGTGTAACTGGCTGCACTCGTTCCTGCCCTACAGCATTGCCGGCCAAGGCAGTGCTGCCTCTTTGTGTGGTAGCGCCACGGATAACATTAATCGTGAGATGGTCCGAGCACACAATTAATTCCTGTCAGTCTAAAGAGGAGGGCAAGTTGTTAAAGTCTTGGCACCACCCCCGCAGGGGCGCGGGGGTGGTGCCTTACTGGTCCGCGGTGCTCTCAAACCGCGGAGCAGATTGTCGCGGCGGTAGAGCGCGTCATCTTTAGGGCGTGGCCCCTTAGACTCGCGCTGCAACCGCCGCGCCTCGTTCGCTTATCGCCGCGGGCGAGCGGCGCTGTCTCTTCTGTCCCCGAGAGACAAAAGCGAACGAAGTGTTTGGTGCCGAGCTGACCGAAGCTAGCTTCGCGCCTGAGCCGGGTTGCCGTACCAGCCGCTCTTGCGCGAAATGCGGTGGGTCTCCCCGTCTTCGCCCCACTCTGCAGCCGTTGGAGGCTGCACTGGCTTACAACGAAGCACTGCCAGACGAATGATGCCTATGACCTTGTAACGATTCCTCTCCAGATGGCGAGGTTCCGTGCCGGCCACTACCCAGCATCGCAGCAAGCCACGCTTCGTGCCTGTGACACTCATGTCGAGTGCCACTTGGCTACAAGCGTTGGTCTCCTCGATCTGTCTGACGAGGTTCTCAACGTCACGCCTCAGAACTTCCGGAACGATCAGTTCCGTGTAGACCTCGATAAAGGGCCCATCTAGGTCGATCTGCAGTGAGCTCTTATTCAGCCGTTGCGGCTTCATGCACCTTGGCATGTACTTCCTTCCTCCCTCATCCATGAGGGTTGGGTGGTAGGATCACTAGAAACTATAAGATTTTTTAGCCTGCGAGTCAACACTAGCGGGAATTTTGCAAATAAATTTTTGCCATGAAAAAACCGGATTCGGTTAGTTTAAGCGAGCTAAGGGTGATGAATCCCTATTTGCTACAAGCTTTATTTAGCTAACTAAATCCGGATTGCCGGGTGGCGCGCTGTTAGCGCTAATGCAAGCGCAATCGCGCCACCCGGTGTTTCTGTTCCTTTTTGCCTAAGGCAGCTAGGCTGCCGCCTAGATGATGGTCAGACGACTCCGAGCGATCAGATTGATCTCGTGCTCATCGAAGAGCCTGACCAGGTAGGAGCGGGCGTGGCACTGCTGGTTCCAACCCGGGTTAGCCCCGAGGTAGCACCAGATCTCACAGCCCGAACGCTCGATAGTCACGATGCTGAGGCCGAACCTGTCAGTCCGAAGTCTCTCCTCGAGCTGCGCCAGAACGGCGCTGTCCGTGCTCCCGAACTCCAGCCGCATCAACGGGCCACGCTGTTGGGTGGCAGTGAATACGACTTCGGCGATTGTCTCGGAGGTGCGCACTTCGCTTTTAGTACCTACGACGTTTGACATGTATTCCTTACGTCGAGTTTGGAACGAAACAGGACCATAATACTATATTAGTGTCAAAAACACAATGAAGTTGAGTTGACATGGGTTTTAGCACTCGGGTATTATGAGTGCCAGAAACAGGTGTTTTTAATTCAAAAAAATCCGTGAACAACGGGTAAAAGGAGGAAGAATGGTTCAACTTAATCCATTAGCAGATTGGGTGGTTGCCGAGCAAGAAGAAGCCGTTACCAAAACAGCAAGCGGTTTGTATTTGCCCGACAAGGCTGCGCAGAAGCCAAAAGTAGCAAAGATCTTAAAAGTCGGCAAAAACGTTAAAGACGTAAAAGTGGGCGATAGGATTATTTACAAAACCTACAGCACAACCGAAATTAAGATCGACAACACCGAATATATTCTAGTCAAAGAAGAAGATATTCTAGCAACCGTTAAATAATAAAGGTTTATGGTTTTTGGTGAGTAGCTGATGGTCAGTACCAAAAACCAACAACCATAAACTACCAACCATTAAAGGAGAAACAGATGGCAAAAAAAGTTTTTTATGATGATGACGCTCGCCGCCGCGTACTAGGCGGAGCAAAGATTTTGTACGACGCGGTAAAAACAACTATGGGGCCAAAGGGCCGCAACGTGGTTATAAGTAAAAGTTACGGCGCGCCAACAGTGACTCACGACGGTGTAACCGTGGCAAAAGGCGTAGAAATAGCCGATGTAGACGACGAGACTTTGGGCTACAAAGTCGGCGCCGAACTCATCAAGCAAGCGGCTAGCAAAATGAATGACGCAGCTGGCGATGGCACCACCACTGTAACGGTTTTGACTTACCATATTTTGAACGAAGCCAATAAGCTGATTGCCGCCGGGCACAACCCAATGTTGCTACGAAAAGGCCTGGAAGCCGCCGCCGCTGATGTAATAAAAGGCATCAGCAAATTCAGCGAAGACATTGCCGGCAAGCAAAGCCGCGTGGCGGAAGTCGCCACAATTAGCGCCGGCGACGCCACAATTGGCAAATTGATCGCCGATGTTATGGCAGCTGTGGGTAAAGACGGAGTAGTAACCGTCGAAGAAGGTCAGGGCCTGGCTCTGGAAAGCGAAGTCGTAGAAGGATTTACGATGGACCGCGGCTATGTTAGCCCCTACATGGTTACCGACACAGCGCGCATGGAAGCCGTTTACGAAAAGCCAGCGATTTTGATAACCGACCAAAAAATCAGTTCTGTACAAGAATTTTTGCCAATCTTAGAAAAACTGGCCGCCGCAGGCAAAAAAGACTTGGTAATTATTGCCGAAGACGTAGAGGGCGAAGCGCTCGGCACATTGGTCCTAAACAAGCTAAAAGGTGTGTTTAATACCGTAGCAGTCAAGGCTCCAAGCTTTGGCGATCGCCGCAAAGACATCCTGGCCGACATCGCGATTTTGACCGGCGGCGACGTGATTACCGAAGACCGCGGCTACACGTTCGAAAACGCCGAAACCACTATGATCGGCACCGCTCGCAAAGTAATTGTTACTAAGGATGAAGCGACGATTATCGAAGGCGCCGGATCCGTTGCTGAAGTAAAAGCCCGCGTTGACCAAATCAACAAGCAAATCGAATCCGCCACCAGCGAATACGATAAAGAAAACCTAGAAAAACGCCGCGCGGCGCTATCCGGCAAGGTGGCCGTAATTAAAGTGGGCGGCGCGACAGAAACCGAAATCGAAGAAAAGAAGTTCCGTGTAGACGATGCTGTAGCTGCCGTAAAAGCCGCGCTGGAAGAGGGAATCGTACCTGGCGGCGGCGTGACTTTAATCAACTTGAGCGAATCTATCGTAGCCGAAGGTGCCGATAGTATTGTGGCTGGCAAACAGATTCTAAAAACAGCTTTGCTGCGGCCATTTTACGAACTAATGAATAATTCTGGCCTAAACCCCGACGAATGGCTGCCTAAAATCCGCGCGGGCAAGGCAGGGCAGGGTGTGAATGTGAACGAACCGGGCAAATTGGTAGACCTAAAAGCCGCCGGAATTATTGACCCGACTCGCGTTACTAAAGAAGCTTTGCAAAACGCCGTAAGCATTGCCGGCACCGCCATGACTATGGGCGCGCTGGTTGCCGAAGTCCCAGCTAGTGCCGCTCCCGCCGCCCCAGACATGGGCGGAATGGGAATGGGCGGAATGATGTAGTAGGGCTGCAAGGGAGTAGGGTGCAGCGTCCAGCGGATAGAGAAAAGGCATCCAGCGGAGTGCATCCGTTCTGGACTATTCCCTCTAATCACAGTGGCTTACAGGCCTAGGAATAAGAGACGGCTAGAGTTACCCAAGACATGATAGTCTAAATGGGATTTTTCCCAAGTAGTTCAAAATACTGTATAATCATTTAGACGAGGAGAGTTTTTTATGGCAGAATTTTTAAACGATAAGCAGAAAAAGTTGGCGGAATTGGATGATTCCGGACAACCGCTAGCGGAACATCACGAAAAGGATACGCTCATCCCAACCCTTTTGGGCTATTTGGCGGCGGCGTTTGTGGTGGCTGTTCTTGTGGTTTTTGGCGGGCGATTTATTTATCACAAAGTGAATAATTCCCAAAGCAAAAATACTCCTAGCAGTGCAACCAACAATAAAAAGACGAATTTAACACCTAGCTCTGGAGCCGTTTCTGCTCCAACTGGCCAGAGCCCAAATTCTAGCCCAACTACACCGTCGAGTGGTTCCAAGCCAACCGCTAGCAACAATTCGCCTACAGCCACACCGAATCCAGATTCTTTGCCTAATAGTGGCCCGGGCCAGGTTGCTAGCGTGTTTATGCTAGGAACTCTGTCTGGTATGGGGCTGCATTACATCGTTCGCCGCAGACACCAGCACATAGCTTAAGACTTTTCTTCTTTGCCTTCGGTAGCAGCTTGGGTAAAGTAGTTTATTTCGTTTACCACATCTAGTAGCGCTTGAGCTCGAATCTTTTCGTCTTCGATTTTGCCCGCCGCGTCATAGGCGGCTTGAATAAGACTTGAGTTGTCAGAAGCTTGGATAAGCATCATATTGGTTTTGAACCGCTCTTCGGGGGTTTGATCTAAGTGGTCAACTAACGGAGTAAGATCGCTCAAAGCTTCTTGTTTTATCTTTAACAAGTCGTCGGGCGGAGGAGTTATAGAAGACACGCTGCTACTAGCGCTCGGGCTGGGTTTTATGGTTGGAGGAGGAGTTGGCAGGGTTGATGTTTGTACGATCTCGGCGTCGGCTATGCCATCAAAAGAAGAGCTAAGGCCCGGATCGTCACCGGCTCCTTCTAACTGAGAAGTAGCATTATTAATTGCTTTTTCTAATTCCGGATCTTTAATTTCGTCGCTAGCAGGCATTGCCGGAGCGGAAGCTGGAGTGGCAGGTACACTGGGTGCTGGAGTGGTAGGTAAAGAGAACGGGCTAGATCCGGCTATTCCGCCAGAAGTTAAGTCGCTGTCGAGCTGCGAGGGCATCGGATTCGGCGCAGAAGCCACCGCGTCATTAGCAACATCTTCTTCGTGTTTATTATCTTTTGCATCGCTCAGGCCAAACATTCCACCCCCATATCCGTTTTGTGATCGGATTTAGCATTTTTCATTTATCAGTTTACAATTTTTATTTTAAAGCACAACCGTCGTAATACAAAATGAAAGTTCTCGTGTAATTGTTAAACGAAAAATGTAAAATAGTAAGAATGTTGGACGATCTTAAGTATATTCATAACCGCGATGCGCAGGATGCGCTGGGTGTAGCGGAAAAACAATGGGCGCAGTTGCAGCAAACATATGACGTCGAGAGTATCAAATTTGATGGGGTAGAAAATATTGTGCTGGCGGGGATGGGTGGATCGGCTTTGCCTGGATTATTTTTCCAGTCTTGGCCAGGAGTATTATTGCCGTTTGAAATTGTTCGCAACTACAGCCTGCCTAGTTACGTTGGCCAAAAGACCCTGTTTATTTGCTCCAGCTACTCCGGTAATACGGAAGAAACGCTATCGGCATTAACTGATGCCGAAGCCAAAGGTGCTCAAATTGTGGTGGTAGCTGCTGGCGGAAAGCTAGCCGAGCGCGCCCGGGCTAGCGGGCATCCGCTGCTAACCGTCCCAAGCGGCATACAGCCGCGTATGTGTACTTTCTACTTCATCGCGGCATTTACTCAGATTTTAGCTGCCGTTAACGCGGTGGACCCGGCAAGCGTGAATGAACTTAAGCAGTTGGGTGAATGGCTCAAAAATCAAACAGGCAGCTGGCACGCCGATGTCCCGGCAGACAAGAACCCGGCCAAGGCCTTGGCGGCCGAGTTAATGGGCAAAACAGTGATTATTTACAGTGGGCCACTTTTGGCGCCGGCCGCCAATAAAATGAAGATCGGCTTTAACGAAAACGCCAAGAACCTAGCCTGGTGGAACCAATATCCAGAATTCAACCACAACGAATTCATTGGCTGGTCTAGCCACCCCACCGATAAGCCGTTTGGCGTCGTAGAAATTCGATCAAATCTAGAGCACGAACGCGTTCAAAAACGGTTTGTAGTCACCGAACGATTGTTATCGGGCAAACGCCCTGTGCCGCATGTGATCGCACCAATCGGTGATACATTGTTGCAGCAATTGTTCTGGACAAGCATGTTTGGCGACTTTGTAAGTATTTATGTGGCTCTGTTAAATGGTCTAAATCCAACTCCGGTAGACCTGGTAGAAAAACTCAAAACCGAACTAAACAAAGAAGGTTGATGGTTTTTGGTTTATGGTTGATGGTGCATGGTTAACCCTAAACCCACAAACCACAAACCAATTTTACTCGCCGCGGAGAGCGTCTATGGGGTGTTTGCGTGCTGCTTTTAGCGCTGGCGTAATACTAAAGATAATTCCTAGCGAAATCGATATATACAAAGCCACGAACATCGCCACTGGGCTGATCGTGGGCTGCAGGTTCGTGTAAAGATTAAGCAGCAAATTGATTGCCAGCGATGATACTACCCCGATAACCCCGCCGCCAATCGACAAAACCAAACCTTCTAGCAAAAATTGCTGGCGAATTTGGCGATTGGTAGCGCCGATGGCTTTGCGAATTCCGATTTCGCGGGTGCGCTCGCTGACGCTAACTAGCATAATTCCCATGATTCCAATTCCAGCAACCAGCAGTGAAATTGCCGCGATTCCGGTCATAAATCCAGTAATGCTGTTTAGAGCTTTTGTGCTGATGTTGATTAGTTCGTACTGTTTTAGGACGGTAAAATCTTTACGTCCGCCATGAGTCTGAATCAATACCTTATTGGTTTCATTGACGGTTGTATCTATGCTGGATGGCTGCTTTGGTTTTATTAAAATTTGAATAATGTTGGCGTGGTTTTTGGTGAGTTCGTTGGCAGCTGCCATAGGCACTAAAATGCTAGAGTCAAAATCCGCGTCGGCAACAGTTGGCAGGCCGCCGCCGGACTTTGCCAGGACCCCGTGGACTATAAAGTTTTGACCGCCGACGGATACGGTCTGGCCTATTGCATTGGTGGGGCCGAGCAGTTTACGGGCAGCGCCCGCGCCAATGACTGCAAAGTTACTGTCCTTAGGATCATCGTCGGCAAAAAATTTGCCGTAGTCAATTTTTTGACGCAGTAGGCCGGCCATTTGCGGTGTTGTCCCTAGCACGGATAAGTTGTTAGATTTGGTTCCGTCGGAGCTGGCACTTGTAGATATAAAGCTCAAAGGGACGGCAGCAGCAACACTTTTAGATTTTGATATAGCGTCTACATCTTGTTGGGTTAGTGTGCTGGAACTTAAAAATGCCAGCAGGTTGTAGCCGTTGATTTTGCCATCGCTGCCGCGATTCACCAGGTTGCCGCTGCGTACAGTAATTACACCGCTGTCCAGTTGGTTGATCTGGCTGGATACTCGGTGCTTTAGACCCTCGCCCAGGCTCACGATTGTTACCACAGACACAATGCCGATAATTATCCCCAGCATAGTAATTAGGCTGCGCCATTTAGCTAGCTTTAGGCTGGTTATTGCTGCTTTTAGATTCCCATTCATTTTTGAGCCTTTCTGGTCTGTTTGGCTGCTTTGCTCTTTTTGCCACGGGCTTTGCGGCGCTTTGTGCTGCTCTTTAACTCTTGCCCTGGTATTTTGGTCATCAGCGCCGATACTCCGGCCGCGATATCTTCGTCGGTGGTTTTGTGTCGTTTGTAATAAGTGCGACGGGTTCCGCGTGCCATTGTGCCAATCGCTGTTCGCTCGTCTCCAATAATTCGCCCGTCGTGCATGTAAATTACGCGGTTAGCATAGCGAGTGAGTTCTGGGTTGTGGGTAACCATCAGTATGGTGTTGCCCTGGCGGTGAATGTCGGCCAACAATTCCATTACCACTCGGCTGTCTACGCTGTCCAGATTGCCGGTGGGCTCATCGGCGATGAGTATGCTTGGTTTGTTGATTAGCGCCCGCGCGATCGCTACTCGTTGAGCTTGGCCCTGGCTGAGTTGTTTTGGCATAAAGTATTCGCGTTCACGTAATCCGACAATTTCTAACATGTCGCTGGCTTGTTTTTCGCGCCGGGCAGGGGCCATTCCCCGGTATGCAAGCGGCAGCGCAACGTTTTCTAAAACGCTAAGCCGGGGCAGTAAGTTAAAAGATTGGAATACAAAACCAATTCGATCACGGCGCATGCGGGCATGCTGAGCTGCACGCTGCCGGGCAACGTGCCGGCCATCCAGTAGGTAGTCACCGTTGGTCGGTCTGTCTAGCACGCCAATGATATTCATCAATGTACTTTTGCCGCAGCCAGACGGCCCCATGATTGCAATAAACTCACCTTTTTCTACGCTTAAACTAACTTCGTCTAAAGCCAAAGTCGTGGCATTGCCAAAACCAAATAGTTTGGATACTTCTTTGATTTCGATCAACGCCATTAGCTTCTGCCTCCAGCAGAAGTAGTAGTTAGTAATTCGTAGTTAGTAGTTAGCATGGTTGAGAACATTGGTGCCTTTTAGCTTTTGGTAAAAATTAAGAACGACCCCGCAGGGGTCACCTCCGGGGACAATGTAAATTTATAAAAATCCCTTAACATTTATTTTACTCCTTGGATAAGGTGATGGGCAATAATAAAAGGTTGTAAAAATTATCAAAGACCCCGTTAAAGTTATTCTGTTAGAATAATCAGATACGGAGAGGTCGCATAGTTGGTCTAGTGCGCCATCTTGGAAAGGTGGTATGGGGGCA
>CAZUXR010000020.1:0-16923 GCA_964624785.1 uncultured Candidatus Saccharibacteria bacterium | reverse complement strand
GTAGTTTTCGTGCTTCGCCTATAGAGATTGGCAAACCTTGTAGCTGGCTTGCTGTGAGACGCTGCCTGTTTTTTGAGACCATTGAGGCTCCAAGCCAATAATCCTGTGCTGTTGATGACAGGTATTGCCTTGTTTCTGACTATGCAGTGGGGTCAATGATTGTCATGCAACATACTATTGCGCTTGAGCTTTTGTTACTTCTAATTGTACTTGATTTTGCCGATAAAAGCCATAAGAGGTCGATGTATAAAAAACACCATATGTGGCGGTTTTGTTTAACCCCTGTACGCTACATATAGCGCTTATGCGGTTTAGATTGCTCTCCTGACATACGTACAGCCGTTCTGACAGGCTTTAAGCTCAAAGATGGGTATACGTCCAAAACTTCGGTCAGGGCTCGTATTTACCAGTTGAATTTCACGAGTTCTGTGGATAATTCGCCTTTGTTTTTGGGATAGATGTACTTATACTTGACCTCAAGTAGCCTAGCTACCTAGACCTAGAGCCACCGCAAGGACAGGTATGGTCGCCAAATCCATATACAACAAACAGCTCATCGTCAGAGCACTGTTGTATATGGTCACGTTTGGAAACATTCGTGGGTGGCTTCGGTCATCGCTGGCGGTGAGCTTTTTGATTACCGCCGAATACCAACCAAGTACGCAAAGGAGTGCAGAACCGATGGACACGGCAGTTAATCAAGCAATCGACCAAGCAAACCAAACCAACTACGTTACAGAATGGGTACTGATAGCAGTCTTTGTCATTGCGCCACTCATGCTATTGTTCATCTCCATACCAGTGTTGATAGTTCACCAGCGAAGACTTAAATGCCCAAAGTGTGGTTTCTGGCGCAAGAACAGACTGTCAGGTGTGCAGACCGTTAAAAACGTGGACGGCGGTAAGACCACACTTTCTACGCAACGTTTAGTTATTTGTAGGAAGTGTAAGAACGAGTTTACGGTATGAGTACGTCTCTAGGCCAAGCTCAAGACATGAAAGATTTCCTTTGGGCGACTTATGACCCGAACGATGACCTCATTTATCCGACTGTTAAGGGCTGGGACAATTTGCTCGCGGAGACTATCCAGGTCGACAGCTATGACGCACTGACTAAGGACGAGGTGCTGAGCATATTGTTTGGGCTACTTCACCGTAACCGTATTGTCGAGGGTTTGTGGTGGTCTATGTTTGAGCGTGGCGTAGCGCAAAAGCTCCTAGGGCGATTATCAAGACTGGACGCTGGATAAGTTGTAATATGTTCGGCTTGAATTCGGAATAAGTTGTAGAATACATTTCAAAGGATTAAGGAGTAAAAATGTCAGAGGATGAACCAACCGCCAATAAGCCTACAGGCTCAGCTCGCCCTTGGATAATCATTGCAGTAATAGTGGTCGGGTGGGTACTGCTTCGAATGTATGCGCAAAGTGGGGTAGATGCGTACAACAAATGCTACTGGCAAGCGGTGTCGAATACTGATTCTGCAAAGAACGCCACTATTGCAGCTGGTTACAGTTCGTCAGACGCCACCAAAGCCACCTTTGATATATACGCCGACCAAGTATACAACTGCTCAAAACAGAGACCACCAGACTGGGTGATACTGATTACGAACGTAACCGCCAAAGACCCTAACTAGGCTTAGAGATATCTGCCGTTTTTGACCTGCTCAGGGTCAAGCATTTCACCAGTGAAAGGATTCTGATAGCTGGACAGTGGTGGTTCGTCTGGCAAAGGAACCATTCCTACTAAATGGAACGGTTGGTTCGGTGGCGTTTCATCGGGCGCCAAGGTTTGCCAGTCGCTTATCTTGTCAATCTCTATCGGCTCAAAGACAATATCTTCTGATGAAGTAAACGTGCCTTTACTCAAGTCAAAGAAGCCTCTCGCGCTTTCCGTACCAGCTGAGCCTTTACGCACATCAGCTTTTACGACATACCTGTAAGCTAGGTCAACAACTATGACATCGCCCCGCAAGTCTATTATTGGTGCGTCCTTGAACTCGTACTGGAAACTGCCCTCTTGAGTGATGTCTATTGTGCCATCGTTCCAGTGGTCTCTGAAAAGCTCATAAATAGTTCTGCCACTGCCATCGGAGATTTTCATATCCCAAACAAGGGGTGAAAAACGGAAGTCTACTCCTGCGCGGTGTGTCGAGACGCCATAAGAGATGGCTTCCATGTAGTAGCCTGTGGCAAGAACTGGTGCTTTGATAAGGAAGTTACTGGTGTCGCTATGACCTTTGTCTATAAGCGCTACTGGTCGTATATTGTAATGCTCGGCAGTTTTGAGTGCCGACTCAGTGAACCCTGAGTTTGATACGATGATTCCGCCCTTAGCGTTTTCGTCCTTGAGCTTGTTGGCAAACTGTTCAACGATTGGCAGGTCTACTGGCTTGGCATGGTCTTTGCACTCAACGTCAATAAACTCGTCCTCGCCGACTTTAATATCTATCTGCCGAAGCACCTGACTGATAGAACCCATGACCTTTTGGTTTGGCTTCACGACCTCGGTGCTGAATATCTTTGAACTCGCTTGCATAGCGCTCTCTTCAAAGTTTTTCCACTTGGGCTGACCACTGTTGCTGGATTTGGCTGCTGTCATGCCTACATTTTATCAGAGGTGTTAGGTAAGTGGTGGTAGTGTGGCTTCGGTTACGCTCTGGCGGTACTTATCAAGGAAGCTGGTTGCGCTATCGTTTACGGTCTGCGGTGCTGTTTCACCGAGGATTCTCGCCAGACAAGTTACGATGTTTGCATAAGCCTTGAGGCTTGCGACTACTGCCTTCTGGGCGACAACCACACGTTGAGACGGCACGTTAAGGATTGAGCGCTGAGCGCTGCTGTGGGTGTAGTTGCAGAAGTCGGCGTACTCACCGTAGTACATGGCTCTGGTATCCTTACCCGCCTCTTTCGCACGTTGTGCAACGGCTTTACTATCAAGTTCATTCTTGGGAGCGTTAGAGTCGTTTGATAGCCTAAACCAATCTGTAGCAGTTGCCATTCGTTCGCTCTCGTCAGCTTTGGATTCCAGATAGTGGGCGTTTATTGTATCCTCCAGCAACACCCTTGTGCCAATCGCTGCCAGTAAAACCACATCATTGTGTACAGCCTGTAGTATGTCATCGCACAACATACCACTGTTAATTAGGAAGTCCTTGAGATAGGCGTAGTATGCCGAGTGGTTATCGGTAGTACGTTCTAGCTTGTCAATCTCGTCAGAGAGCCTAGCAGCTTCCTGTATTAGGGTATTTTTAAGCTCATGGGAGTCTTGGTCGAAGGGTTCTTGTGTCATGGCTTTAATTATAGTCCTGTCTCATAGCTTCTATTCCCTAAAGGGGAGCTGATTACACGGTCTGAGTTACTGTTAACGGATACGGTTGTGAACTGAGGTTACGGATGGTATCATTCCAACGAACTACTTCCGCCAGTATTGGGTTAAAAACCGATGGCGTAAGGTTCACCAAGTAAAAATCCCAGCCATCGGTTGGGATTTTTACTTGGCTGGTCCCCGCGAGAAACGAACTCGTAGCACGAAGTGCGAGTTCGAAGATCAAAGCAGCGCACAGAAACTAGTTTCGAGCACTGCTGTAGAGCGCATCGCTTTAGTGATATTCTCCGTGAGGTCACCACGTTTCTGGTATGATTAATTTATGCAAGAGATTATTGACGTTTCGTTGCCAATTACGGCGGGAATGCCGGTGTATCCGGGTACGGCTGCAACTAAAATTACGCCCGTAAGCAGCTCGAGCGGCAGCTCGACCTTGTCCGAAATTTCGATAACTTCGCACACCGGCACGCACATCGACGCGCCAAATCACGTTCGTGGCGGCAGCACAGAAGGGATCGATGACTTGTCGCTTGGCATTTTTTATGGCAAGTGTAGGGTTTTGGATGTGACCGATTGTAAGGGGTCGATCAGCTTGGTGGCGGTTAAGACCCACGATATTCAAGCTGGTGAGCGCGTGCTTTTTAAAACCAGCAATTCGTTGCGGGGTTTTGATACTTTTTACGATGATTACGTTTACTTGAGCGGAGACGCCGCCCAGCATCTGAGCACGGTCGGGGTTGGTTTGGTCGGCATTGATGCGCTTTCTATCAAACAACGTGGGTCGCAGGACGGCACTCCCCACACGGCGCTGCTATCCAAAAGAATACCGATAATCGAGGGTTTGAACTTGAGCGCAGCCGACCAAGGCGAATACACATTGATCGCGTTCCCCTTAGCATTCAAAGGCATCGACGGCTCCCCAACCAGAGCCGTACTAGTTAAACGCTAGTCATTCGTACAACTGACTGTGCGTTCCTACGGCGTCAAAGATCGCCTCGCTATAGGCTTCTTCCACTCTCAATTCCCAATTCTATATTCTAAATTCTTCAGCTTTGCGTTATGGTCTAGCGACTACCATTGCGGGGTTGGCGGCCATTACCAGCCAGGTTTGGCCGGTGTTTAGTTTGATTGGCGCACCGGCGGCGTCTTTAAATTCAAATTGCGCTCCGCGGCTGGCTTTGCTCCAGGTGCCTTGGGTTGATCCGCCGTCCTGGAATATGGTTACTGCCCCGCTGCCGTTTGTGGCGTAACCACTGTGTCCGGCGCTGTCGATAACGCTATATGGCATAACTAACGTCAAAATCACTTTGGGGTGAAGCTGGATGCCCGTACGGTCGTCTGCGGATACTACAGCAACGTGTGGCTTGCCGCCTTCGCTTCGCAAATAGCTGTTGCTGGCCGTATCGTAATCGTAGTGCGAATTATAAAGTGCTCCGTCGATGTTGATGTCTATACTCTTAGCGGTTGGAACTTTTAGCGGCTCGTCGGTTTTGCGGGGCCAACTGGTGAATTTGCTGGAATTATAACCCTTTGACTTGTTGAGCGCGTCCATCCAGGCAAAGCTGGTGTATACGTTGTGCGGTGCATAGCGGGACGAGACACGTTGGTAGCTGCCGGCGTTAAAGAACTGGTCCAGGTCTTTCATCCCACCTCGGACTTGCGCTAGAGCCTCTGGGCTGCCGCCTACATGGGCGATTCCGGCGTCAAACGGCGCTACCCAGTCCAGGTAGTACGGTCGGACGCTGCGCACCGGGCCAATGTACTGCGGCTGTGAATCCTGGTATAGAGTCAAAAAGCGCGTAATTCCGCCTTCTGCGATGGCTTCAAAAACTACTCCGGCGTCTTGAATTCCAGATTGCGGGCGGGCATCGGGGCTGTTTTCTATCATTATTCCGGTTACCGGGCGAGCGGCTAAGTCTGGTGCGACCTGTACGCCAGTTAGCGGTGATGCGAGGGTGGTTGGTTTTGGCGGCGGCGGCGGAGGCAGCGGAGCGACTTTAGCGACCGGTTTGGGTGGCGGCGGCGAGGAGTGGAACAACGCGAAGGCGCCGCCCGCTGTGCCAGCTACAAATAAAACAGCGGCAACAATTGTTATAATCTTGCGTTTTTTACTCCAATTATGCCAAATTTTCCAGAATTTGAGCTTAGACAATCTTTTATTGGGAACTTTAGTGTTTTTAGCGTCGTGCTTATCTTCTATTTCTAGATTTTTAGAGTCCAACTCGTCCAAGTCTATAGGATCATCTTGGTTTTCTAACTCCGGCGCACCAGGAGTACTCATTTTAGGAGTTTTTGTTTTAGCCGCCTGCTCTGGCGGCAAAATATCGTCAATCATTAGCACTATTGTAACAAATACCCTTTGCTCCCAGAAACCCCGCTCGCATTTAATTCAATATAACAATCTTTACATCTTGACAAATGCAGAGAGAGAGAGTACGATATTTGTACTCCTTAACGGGGGTGAAAATTCCTGGGCGCAAGTCTGGGTGATTTGACAAGGTTCGGATAGAACAAGTCAGATAACGGGTTGGTTCGGTTACCCAAAAACCGACGCTCATATACAACTAGGGTTGCTATTCCAATAACGGAAGCTTAACCCGCCGAGCGAAAGGATCCCGCATGTCGGGAGCAAGACGCAAAAGCATCAAGATCATCAACGGCGCGTTGGACGAGACTCCTCAAGGAGACATCGTTCTGCGCGGTGTGATCGATCCGGACAGTCTGGCTGCCATCAAGACAGATGAGTACCAGCGCGAAATCCTCAACAACGCCAAGATCGCGGCGCTGATGAAGGCGCTTCGCGGCGACGGTGTGCCGGACGTGGAACTCGGAATGCGCGGAGAGCGCTTTACCGAGAACTCCGGTGGCGTGTTCCTTCAGGATCCCGTTTACGTCGTGGACGGTCTGCAGCGCATCACCGCCGGACTGCGGCTGATGAGCTTGCCCGTCTCGAGCGTACCGCACATCGGTGCGACCACACACTTCGGTACCACCGAGGAGTGGGAGCGTGAGCGGTTCGATTCGCTGAACGTCGGCCAGACGCGGCTTTCGGGCAACGTCACGCTGCGCAATCAGCGTAGCCGATTCACGGTTGCCGACGCGCTGTACAGGCTGTCGGGGAAGGAGGGCTTTGCCCTCTGCAACATGGTGAGCTGGGGTCAGAACAAGACCAAGACCGAGCTCATCACGGCAATCACCTACACCAAGGTGACGGCCATGCTTCACAGCCACGCGGGCCCCGGCCGGGGCAGCAATGTCATGGACGTCATCAAGGGCGTGCAGAAGATCATGGACAATGTCGGACGCGGAACTTTCGTGTCCAACGTTTCCACGTTCTTCGACATCCTCGACAGGTCTTTCGGGATCAAGCGGGTTCACTACCGCGAGAGCGCTCCGTACCTGCGGACGACGTTCCTCTTGGAGTTGGCAAGGGTCTTCTCGGACCATTCCAACTTCTGGGACGGCGACAAGCTGACGGTGGACGATACGTACGTCAACAACCTGCGCAACTTCCCGATCGCCGATCCGGAAGTCATCCGCCTAGCTTCGGCTGGCGGCATGGCGGGTGAGTTGCTGTACGGCATGTTCGTCCGGCACTTCGACTCCGGCAGGCGCACCAAGCGCCTGGTGGCACGGCGCAGCCTGCACGACGTCCCCGAGGACGAGCGCAGCGGCTACGGCGACGGAAACGGTGACCAGGACTGATGAGCGAAAGCAATATCATCAGTGGCAATACCGCCGAGTGCGTTAAGCACTTCTTGGCTACCCGTCAGTGGGGACCAGCCCAAGAATTCCTGGCTGGCTTCATCGGCGTCAACAAGGGCACTATCACCAGATGGAAGAAAGGATCTCTCCCGACTGGTGAGCAGCTGCTGAAGCTGCGGGTCCTGTTGTACGTGGACGGGTATCAGGTTTCGGAGTTCGTGAAACTGTCTGTGCTGGTCCGCCAGCTTGGGCGCATGATCGCTCTGGATCTGGTTAGCCTGGAAGGTGCTCGCCGGGAGTTGAAGTACGCGAAAGCGGACGGTGTCTACGAGCTGGTGCTTCGCGCTGGCAAACCGATGCCGGACAAGGCCTGGCGGCTGGACAAGTTGGTTGGAGGTTCGGAGGATGAGCTCGAAGAGCTGACCTCTGACCTACGGTCAAAGCTCCAGCAGCTTCCGCTCGAGTCGGAAGTGATCGCGCCAAGAGTGATTGGGCGTGTTGCCCTGACGGCGGCGACATCGTCCTCGATCACCAATCGCCCGTCCGTAGAAACGGGAGCATCATCGTCGGATACGACGGTCCATGTTCTCGTTCTTCAGCTACAAGCGGTTGGCGCTCTGGCGCAGATCGTGGACTCCGCTCCGAACGCCGAAAGGCTGAGAATTGGGGTTCACGCTGCCGTTGGGCAAGAATCGCTCAAGGCGCTCATCGATATCCTTCAGCGGATCGTCGAGGAGTAGCGGGTAGCAGTCCTAAAGGCTAACCTAGGAGCCTTCAATTCTAGGTGAAATCCTCCGAAATTCGGAGGTCCCCCGGCGCGGCTGTAAAAGGTCGTGTCGGGGTGTTAAACCTTATTGCCAAACAATTCTTCAATCCAGAACGCGCCATTTTTGGCCTGAACAGACCAAACCGTTTCGCACCGTAACCATAGTTACGCTTTGGCACGATTTGTCAATTCAGATCAAAAATCATCACGTCTGGACCCAGAAGTCTTATTTGGCAACAAGGTTAAACCTTGAAGTCCTTATTTAAATATTAAATGCGGACTCCAGGGATTTATTGATTCTGTCTAGGGATTTTTGTTTGCCTAGGACGTGGAGGGTGTCGGCTAGGCCGGGGCTGGCGGGCGCCCAAGTTACGGCTATTCTGATTAAGCTAAAAAGGGTTGATGGTTTTTGATTGGTGGTTTGCAGGAGGGTATTTAAACGATCGGTTAAGTCTTCCGTGCTAAAGTCGCTTTGCTCCAGGCTTTGTCTAGCAGCGGATAACCAGCTGGAAAGGTCCGTCCTAGCGCATTTTTTGAGCTGTTTGTGCTGGTCGATCAAATCCATATTTATAGGCAGGTCTTCGAAGAAAAAATTAGTAAGTTCTGGCAGTTCGGCAAAATATTTTAGCCGTTCCTGAACCGTCGCCAACACGCTTTTTTTGTAGTTATCATCGTAGTTTTTGGCAGATTCCGGCCATATTCGTACTTCTCCATTCTCCATTCTCCATTCTTCGATTCGCTCATAAAGCGAATCAACCGACAATCGTCGGATCAAGGCGCCATTTAGCCACAGCAGCCGCCGCTCGTCAAAGTGCGCTCCGCCCTTTTGCACTTTGGTGATGTCGAATTTTTTGATGAGTTCGCTCACCGTAAAAACCTCTTGCTCGGTGCCGTCGCTCCAGCCCAGTGTCGCCAAAAAGTTAACCATCGCCTCTGGCAAATAGCCGTCTTTGCGGTAGTCCAGGATATCTTTGGCTCCGTCACGCTTGGATAATTTTTTGTTCCCCTGCTCGTTCAGAATGTGCGGAACGGTGGCGAATTTGGGCGGAGTTTCGCCCAGGGCTTCGTAAAGATTTAAGTAGTTTGGTATCGAGGAAAGAAATTCCTGCCCGCGGATTACATGGCTGATTTGCATTTCTAGATCATCCACGATATGCGCGAAATTGTAGGTTGGATAACCGTCGGACTTTATCAAAATAAAATCGTCGACTACCTCTGGTCCGGTGGATAAATCACCCATTATAAGATCATCCCATTTATGGCTTTTGGGGTCGGATTTAAAGCGCAGCGGCCGGGTATCATCCCAAATGGGTGGATCATCTGGCCTGTGATTACGGTATAAAAACGGCTGCTTGCTGGCTTGGGCTTGTTCGCGGAATCGTTGAACCTCTTCTGCTGAGTACGGGTCGGCGTAGGCTCTACCCTCATCTATAAGTTTCTGTGCCCACCTTTTGTAAACACCCTCTTTAACTCTCTGGCTTTGGTAAATTGGGCCTTCGTCAAAATCCAGCCCCAGCCAATTTAGGCTATCGATAATATGTTTGTCTGCTCCTTGCACGTGCCGCTGCCGGTCGGTGTCTTCTATGCGTAAAATAAACTGGCCGCTGCCCGAGCGAGCCACCAACCAGGCAAAAAGCGCTGTTCGTACACCGCCGACATGCATATAGCCGGTGGGGCTCGGCGCAAACCTGGTTCTTATGGCTCTACTCATCTGTATTTATTCTAACAGGTGAGCAAGTTGTTTAACGCTTTTTTTGAGCAGGTTGCTCTAATCGCTCCAGTATGCTTTTTTGCAGCACCACGGCAGAGTCGTCTGCGGCACCGGCTAATCGGTCTGCAAAAGTTTGCGGCCAGTCAGGGTTACCGCATCCATCGCACCCTATGCACACCTGATGTGGAGGGCCAGTTATTTCTCCTGATAAATTGCAAGGTTCTCCGGTCGATTCTGCGCAGGTTTGTCGGGCAAGGATTACGACTTGCTTGACAGTACGTTCTCCTACCAGCTGCCACGCGGACACTTGATGCGGGCCGAGGTCGGCGGCGGCTTCAATAGTCCTTTCGGCACTGCTAAGTTTACTCATGCAGTTAAATATAGCATGTTATTGCGGAAGTCGCGTCTAAAAAGGCTAAATGCTAAATAAAAAATCCAGCTGCTTTTTAGGATAGCTAGATTACAAGCTGCCGGCGATTCGCAAGAGTTGGTCGGTGTTTAGGTTGGCGGTGCCGCCAATGTGGAATTCTATACCGTTATTAACCCAGACCGCATCGTTTTTATTACCGTAAATATAAACAGTATTACCTTTGACCTGAGAAGTTTGCACCGGTGTGTTCGCTGGTAAGCTGGTGGCAGCTAACGAGGTGCTAGTTTGGTTGGACGGTTTTTGAGTTATGGCGTAGGTTTTGGTTGGGTCGGCGTTGGATTTAAAGTTCATCAGTACGCTGTTGTCCTGCTGGCTGATTGGGGTCGCAAAGCTAAAACCAGAAGGGGTGTAGCCGGGTATGGCCGCATGAATATTTGAGCGCAGGGTAGCTACTTTAAGCTGGACCTGGGGAACATTCTGCCAGGCAAAAAATCCGCCAAGCAGTAAAAAGACTAATGTACTAGCACCGACGCTCACCCAGCGCGGAGAGGCCTTTACCTTGCCCCAAATGCTCTTGCCTGCTAAGTGCTTGCTTAGGGCGCGCTTATGGGCGTCTGCGTTAGTTAGAGCATGATCCAGCATTCGTTCCAACTGTTGGTGAGAAACGCTGGATATAAGACTGGGAACGGGTTTAGCAACTGCTACGGCCGTAGATTGATTGGTAGAGTATGCTTTGTTTTGAATAACTTCGCCGGAAACTGCTTTGTAAGTTGTTTGTTTTTGCGATTTACCACTAATAACACCAAAACGTTTAACACTGGCGCTTTTTGCGATGGCTTTAGCTCGGTTTAAGCGGCTAATATCGGGCTGAGAGCCCCTGGACTTGACAGAAGGGTCACTCTCGACATCTTCTGCCGCTGGTTTTACTGGCTTGCTGACAGCGCTGCGCATTAGGGTTTGGGAGCGCTGTGCACGTTTGTGAATGCTCTGAGCTGTTTGGCGAAGTTGTGACCCAACAGGCTTAGGAAGCTGCACGCTGGCTGCTGCTGCCTTATTAATCTGTTTTTTGGTCCTTTGCATGACACTATTTGGATTAGTGCTGCGCGCTTGGTTTCGTATAAAGCCGTCCATAATTAGACCGCTGGATTGAGTTTTCACGTATTATAAATCTCTTAAAATTTTTATATCCCCTAGAAGCCGAAGCCGGGACGCAGTAGCTTACATGTTTACCCTAAAACCGCTTCTGCTAATCCGGTGTACTAATATTATACACCCCACACAATTAGTGCAACAAACTTTTTATCAACCCGAGTTAAAAATGTGCGCAACTTACCTATATAATAGGGTTATGGACTTCTTAGATCCTCGGAAACGGCGCTGGGAAAGAGTGCGCTTAATGATCGGTTACGGGCTGATGGCAGTGGCTATTGGGCTAGGAACTTTGATTTTGGTTTACGCGGCGTACGGCTACGGAATCAACACAAAAACTGGCGACATTGTGCAAAACGGCTTGCTTTTTGTAGACTCAAAACCCAGCGGAGCAGACATTTACCTAAATAATAAATCGATTAATTCCACGACATCAGCACGGCTAGTGCTGCAGGCTGGAAACTACGACCTTAAACTAGCTAAATCCGGCTACCGCGATTGGCAGCGGGTGGTTGCATTGGACGAACATGCCATTGTTAACTATGTTTATCCCTTCTTGTTTCCTAAAAAACCAGTCACGGCTGATATAAAAACCTACGCCAGCCAGCCAGCGCTAATTACCGCTAGCCCCGATCGCCACTGGCTGCTAGTGCAAACCGTGGATACTAATTTAAAAACAGTTACTTTTGACGAATACGACACCGGTACATTGGCCAAAGCGGGCGCTGCTCAGCCAATCGTAACAGTTAGTATTCCTGCCGCAGTAATTCCGGGTTATGGACCGGACAGCACGCTTAAAGAAGTGGAATGGTCGACCGATAATAACCGTTTGTTACTAGAACACACCGGTGCCTCTGGCGTTGAATTCATAGTGTTTGATAGGAGTGACCCTGCCGGATCGTTTAATGTAAACCAAACTTGTGGCGCTAATCCTACGCAAGTAGCGCTGCGTGATAAAAAAGTTAATCAGCTTTATGTTTATAATCAGTCGAGCGAGTCTTTGCAGCTATGCGACACCGACAAGCCGGAGCTTGCTCCCCCAATTATTAACCATGTGCTGGCATTCAAACCGTATGGTTCTGACACTGTAATGTATGTTACGGCTAGTGGTCAGCCGGCCGGGAAAGTTTCTGCTCACATCTGGCAGGCTGGCAAAAACTATTCTCTTTCTAACTTCGCTGCGGGCAGCAAATATTTGATCGACACGGCTCAGTTCCAGGGGCACAGCTACTTTGTGGCGGGCAGCGACGCTAGCGACAGAGTAAATATTTATAAAGATCCAGTTGATAAAATTCGCGATCCGTCAATTGGCAAAGCGATTCCCTTGCTTGCCCTGCACGACATGGGTGCCACAGACGCAAAATTTTCTACCAACACAAGATTTATTAGTCTGCAATCGGGGCAGAATTTTGCGGTTTACGACCTAGAAACAAAAGACATTTTTAACTATAGCGTAAAAATTCCGCTAACCGGATCATTGCACTGGATGGACGGACACCGGCTGATGGGCGCGAGCGGTGGGTCGATGTTCGTGATGGATTATGATTCGACTAATCAACAGATTTTGGCGGCCTCTACCCTGCCTGAGGCCGGATTCTTTAACAGAGATTATACGCAGCTGGTTGTGACCGCTCCGGCTGCTGGCGGCGCATCCGTGACTCTGCAACGAGTCGACATGCGCGCCGGTGCGGATTTACCTAAGAATTAGATGGTAAATGCTAGATGATGGAATTTAGGGATCGAACCGGGAATTAAGATTGCGGGAGGCTAGACCTTACGCAATCTGGGATCCTATACCTCTTGGTTTTGTTGCCTTCGCCAGAGTTTAGCGTATAGGCTATGTCTCGCCAGGAGTTCGTCGTGCGTGCCGTCTTCTACTAGCTTACCCTCTTCGAGCACAATAATTCTGTCCATTTCTGACAAGGTGCTTAGTCTATGAGCGACGACAATAGCTGTTTTGCCTTTGAGCACCTCGTCAAAGGAACTCTTGATAATTTGCTCGCTTTCACTGTCTAGTGCGCTGGTCGCTTCATCTAAAATTATGATCGGTGCGTGCTGCAACACCGCCCTTGCTATTGCTATGCGCTGTTTTTGCCCGCCGCTTAATTTTACGCCGCGTTCGCCAACGACACTGTCTATGCCCTCTGGTAACTTTTCGACAAATTCTAGGGCGTGAGCCGCCCCAAGCGCTTCGTTAATTTCGCTATAGCTGGCTTGAGGGTTCGATAAAATAACGTTATCTTTGATGCTGGTGTGGAATAGTAAGGGTTCCTGGGGTACGTAGGCAATGTGCTTACGCAGGTCGGTTTGAAGCAGGTTACGAACATCGACGTCGTTAATTAGAACTAGCCCGGCTTCTACGTCATTAAAACGCAGTAGCAGCTTGGTAAGCGTGCTCTTGCCTGCCCCACTTATGCCCACTATGCCAACTTTTTGGCCGTTGGGTATTAGTATCGAAAAGTCCCGGAGCACTAGACGATGTTTTTTGCCCTTGTCGTAAGAAAAAGATACATTTTTGAATTCAATCATACCCTTATGATCATTAAATGGCACCGGTTGGGCCGGATCTTGCAAGAGGTTTTGACGCTGCAAAATTTCGAATGCTGGAATAATTCGATCAACAATGTCATCGTGCTCATCAAGGTCGTCGGACAGAGAGTAAACGCCGGTCAGTATGGTTGCCGCATAGGTAATGACCAGTATCGCGGTTGTGAGGCTAATGTCTCCCTGGCTCATACGGCTAACTGTTAGCCAGAAAAGCACGGCAAAAACAGTTACAGTAATTGCTTCGCGTGCTGCAACTAGTCTTGCTTGCACGGTGTATCGTTTAGCGAATGCTAGCGATTCTTTATGGGCGGCGTCGCGTACCTTTTCGACATAACTAGCTTCCTGAGCTGTTGATTTAACGGCGAGTATGTTCGAGACAATGTCCGCCATCTTGCCTGAATTTTGCTTGTATAGCTCGCGGGATGCCGTGCGATACGACCCGATTGCATGCGAGGCCCAAATCATGTAGGCAGCGCATGTTAGACTGAGCACTAATGCTACCAAGCCAAGGGGGGTATCTAGATACATAATGACACCGATAGGAAAAACTATACTCAAAATTGTCGTAGTATAGCGGTCGCGCAAAGTGCGAACCAATTGTATACAACCATCTACGTAATGTCTTGTGGCTGTAGTTAAGTATCCTGATAGATTTGAATTAAAATACTCAATATCTGTCGCGACTAGTTTGTTAAAATATTGCGCGGTTAGTGCACTATACACCTTATTTTCGCCCTTCATGCCAATATATTTTACCAGGGGTGTGAGAGCGCCGAGTAGCGAAGAAAATCCTACAAAGAAAAAGACGGCGTTGCGCGCGTTATCGTAGTCGTGTGTCGAGAGGTTGGCGATAATGAGGCTTATAGCTATCGGTAGGACAATCAGCTTACATATTCGAGTAAGTAGCTGTAGCGCATAGGATAGACGAACTTGCCACATGCGCCCAAAGGTCTCCCAGAGGTGGCGATAAACCATCCTGTACTTACTAAAGGGGGTTTTGCTTAGATCCCGTCTACTAACATCTTGCATGAACATGATTATATCAGTAAATGATAGCCGATGGACGATAGAATTTAGGGGTCGAATTGGGAATAAAAGTGGGGATTAAGCAGAATCTTTGAATCGCGCCGGGCGAACGACCGGTGCGCTTAGCGCGCACCGGTCGTTCGAATTACATCCAGGGTGCCCTGAGTGTGTTTTTGCGGATGTTGTTCAGGGCTCTCCGGTGCTCAATCCAGGTTCGGGGGATCTTTCTGAGCTTGATGAGTTCCTCGATAACTTCCCAGCCGCGTCTGGTGATTCTGACGGGCGGTTTCGAACGGTCGATAATGCCGGCTTGAGCCAGCGAATCGAGAACTTCTTGCGGCGAATTGGACAGCACTATGTTCGCGTCATGGCAACTCAAGCGTGCCGCATCCGCGAGCCTGGCGGCCACGTCGGGCCTGGCCCAGATCAACTCCACGGCGACCTGCTCAACGTTGAGCTGAGTGGGCACGACCCTATCGGGGTCGAAGCCGAGGGCATTGAGGATTTCCTCGACAAGTCGGTCGTAGAACGCGAGTGCCTGATTTCGGTATATCACCGTCCTAGAGCTGTAGGTCACCCTGTTGCGCTCCAGGACTGCACGCACTGCCTGGCGGGCAAGCTCACGAGCATTGCTCTCCAACTGCTGTTCTTTGGTCTGTTCGTGCTCGGGCACTATAAGCGCCTGCTTCCTGTTGGGGATTTATATGAAGTGGAGGTTTAAAATTACGAATAATTCATAAACCTAAATCTCCACTTCAGTTTCAAAGATTCTGCTTGTTAAAAAACGTTTTTGGATCTCATTATACTTAGCATAACGGATCAACAAAAATCAAACTAATTATACTAGCGGATTGCGTTAAAGGCAACTTTGCGTTCCTAATCCTAAATCTTTTCGCTATCCGCTGTAACCTGTCCGCTATGGTCTAGCTAGCGAACCATTTGGTTAGGCGGGACCATAAACTAGGGGAGTTACCGGGGATTATGGCTGGTTGGCTGGAAGTTGCTGCAGGTTGAGCTGTTGATTTGCCGTTACTGCTTAGATCGGGGTCAATCTGTTGGCCTACCACTACTAGGCGGTTGGTGCTAGTGCCTGGCGGGTCGCAGGTGATAAGCGTGGCGGTGGCGGCTTTGTCGGTTCCCGCTAAAACTCCTACTTCGGTGGGTTTTACTATCGATTTTTTATAGACTTCGTAAGTGTAGCGTTTGCCGTCTTTTTGAATATAGAACGTGTCACCATTATCTAGGCGGCTTAACAGTACAAATGCAAACTTGTACTTACCCTTGTTAAAAATGTTATTACTAGAATGCCCAACGATTACCAAGTTGCCATCCTGCCCCGGCATTGGTGTGGTGGCGTAGTGCACGACTCCACGTTCCAGCCCGCTTTCAATAGCCGGGTCGTCAATGGTGCCCACGTCGTAAACAACAGGAATTTCTACGTTAATTTTAGGAATAATAATCTCTGGCGATGAGCCTACGGCCGAACTGCCAATTATTGGCGTATTGTTAACTGTGCGGCTAGGCTGAATAAACGGCGCGATGAATCGTTCGTTAAAAAAACTGAACAAAAATATTAGTATCACCACTGCTCCCATACCAAGGCCGAACAATAGCGATTGGAAGTGTTGCGCAGGTTTTAACTTTTTACGGCTAGAAACTGAGCCTAGTGCGTAGTCTTTTAGCTCTGCAATAGTGCGGCTGATTGGCATCTTTGGACGGTTAAGGTTGCTAAGTGAAGAATGGCTAACTGGGGTGAGTTCGTAGCTGAATGGTGCTTTTTGGGCTTGCATGATTGGCATGGCCGCCGGATTGTCCTCTGCTTCGGCGTGGGTGGCGTAAAATTCCTGCCAAACTTGATGTTTTTCTGGGTCGGACAGGCTATTATAATATTCGTGCCAATCGGTTTGAATTTCTGCCAGCGGCTTGCCAGAATTTGTTAAATCGTACAAAAACTGCTGGTGCTTGGAGCGTTTGATATCGTCTTCTAACTCTTCTAAATCCAGCGCTTCGTTGGCGGCGTCTGGCTCGTCTGCGTAAATTGCGTCGAGTTTGTGGCGGATCATATCCGCGGCCGGGTTAGTGTCTTCTGCCTTTGCCGGAGCTGCCGCGTCGTTGCTTGATGCTACTCGTTGAGCGGCTAAACGTATATCTTCTTCCGGAAGCTGCATGGAAGCATTAAAATGGTTTTGATGGTTGTTATTGTCTTGGCTCATTGTTAATCAGTATGACTTTATTGTACAATAAACATCGCTAATAAGTTGATTTATGGGCGAGTGGCGGAATTGGTATACGCGCACGACTCAAAATCGTGTTCCTTAC
>CAZUXR010000019.1:0-16965 GCA_964624785.1 uncultured Candidatus Saccharibacteria bacterium | reverse complement strand
ACAAGTATTTCGGGTTCTGGCGGGGTGTGTACTGCAGCTTGGTTGTAATCTGGAGTAGACAATTTATAAAACGCCGCCGGCAAGTGACCCAGCTTTAGTGGAGCTTTTGCGATTGCACCATCTTTGTTAAAAGCCCCCGCCTCCTCCTGCTCACCAGCAATTCTCTCCAACTCACCAAAATCTCTAACACAATTGTGTCACAGTATTCGGTAAGCTCGTGATTGCCAGGGCTACGATACTGCGGAGCACGCTCCCACAGCTCGGCCGTAAATGATGGAGGGTAATTCATGATCAAACTATACTACTTTCTACAAGAATGAGACCAAATTATTAATCTAATTCCTGAACATTAATGTTGCGTGCTTTCCAACATGTTTAATTACCAACGTAGCTCTGTTGCCATCCTCATCCATGACAGGATATTCGATAGCGCTGCCGAATCTGACCTCCCCACGCTCGTGAGCTTTGTCGAATAATGATACTGGTATAGATGTGCCATCCTCGCGAACTACCACATCCTCCTCAGAGAATTCGTGCAATGTACCGCCAAAATCACTAACATAGCAACCTACACTTAGGTATTTCTTTTTCCTGTTATCTCCGTAACTAACCATAATGCTACGATCGTCTGGGAGTACCTCTTCTTCGACTGCTGGATCATCGTCCCCGTCGAGCATAATTCTTGCTTCGATAGGCATAGTTAAGCTCCGATTAATATCCAAACTATACCGCCCGCTGTTTATAAAATCCAGCTTTCTTAAAAAGATTAGGGGAGTTCAGTGAGTCAACTAGCTACGAATAGGCATCGGTTGACAAAAGACGTTTAACAGATTAGAATAGACTATAGCTTTTAGGAAATATTGCCCTAGGGCACGATAACGCGGGGTGGAGCAGCGGCAGCTCGCATGGCTCATAACCATGAGGTCGTCGGTTCGAGTCCGGCCCCCGCTACCATAATAAATACCTCACCAAACGGTGGGGTTTTTATTATGGTGATGGAGCTGACTCGAACCGATGACCCAAGATTTGCTTCAGCAAAGATTGAAGGTCGTAAGGTTCGGTCATCAAGCCCGCGCACGAGGAGCTTGCTCCGAGCACGGGAGCAGATGTGCGCTGCCTGGCCCCGCCACCGAAACGCTACTCGACCCACAGAACTCTTCTCAAAAAACCTACTTAACAACATTTATCCCCTCCAGGAGGTCCGACCTCCTAAGCCATTCTCGTCAGTCAGTTCAATATAGCCATCAATATTTGGCCACTTATCGTTTGCCTTAAGGTCTGGCATAGCCCTATGGGTTTGGGCAATCCACGCACTTACCATCCCGACACTTTGTTGATCGTAGAAACTATTCTTTGTATGCTTAGCTGGTTTCTGGCTAGCCTTCATGGTTTAACTTCCTCATCTTCGCCTCAGCAGCTTCCTGAATCGCTTGTGGCAAATCTTCAATCGCTAAGGTTAAGGTCTCGCTTTGACTAACCTTTTTAATCTCTTTATAGTCAATAAGATATATACAACTCTCATTGTCCTTAAGCTGATATTTTAAGTTCTGCTCAATATCCATTGACGCAAACTTATGTATTGCTTTTGAAACGTAACCAGATTCACCATCATCAATTGGGTTATTGTCTGCAAATCTACCTTCGATCAGTTGGTCTGGGTGGAATATAACAAATACATACCTAGATGGACTGACTTCTGCACTCAGGATGGTTTCTATGATGAGACCCATTTCTCCTGCTAATCTATGAGCTTCACCATCGCGTATGAGAATTGAGCCGTGTGATTGTGCAGACCGATAGCCGCGCCAATATTTTAATGTGTCGGAGACTTCCTTTTTGGTCATAGTCTTACCGTCGCCGTTGGCAAGGCTAAGCTTTTCCGCCATCATATCAGGCATGCTTTTTGCGTTCACAAACGCTAAGCTTTGCTTCAACTTCTCTTTTTCGGCACTAGTAATTTGGGTTGCAGTATTAATGAGGTCATTAATTTCTCCACGCTTGTCTTTATCGGCTAAAACTTTTGGCTGATCCTCGGCATATAACGATTCTAGCGTGCCCCAAAGCTGTGCAATTTCTTCGCCTACGTTCTCTTCACCAGAAGAAAGGCGATGGAATCTTAAGGCATCCGCCAGCCTGTCATCCGTATTTTCGTTTAGTCTTTTGTATCGCTCTTCTATATCCATCAGGCTAGAAACCTCAACTACGTGTGGTGGCGTAGTGGTGCTTGAGCTCCCTGAACGATGACTGAAGCGCTGGCTGTCGTCTACTATACGCATACCAATACCGCTCTTCTCAAGGCATATAAGATCTAGTATTCTTTGGAGCTTTTCTTCAGCGTCAATATACTCCTTGTCCCATTCACTTGGAGAGTTTGAGTAACGAACGCCGTCTTCAACCGTCTCAACCTCACAATCGTAGAAAAAAGTAACCTCTACATTTTTATCGCTAAGCTTAGCAAAGCTGACTTCATCAATAGAAAAATTCCAGGAATCACCGAACAGAGTATCCGAGTCAGTCATTTCGATTAGGAGCTTGCACTCAACCTGTTCCATGACTACATTCTACAACTCTTATATAACAGATGACAGATATTGCTATACTGAGTCTATTGAGGAGAAGCATGACAACGCTAGAAGAAGAGAATATATCCCCAGCAGAGCTTATAGAAAAGTCCAAGGGAATCATCGATGAACTTTTGGCGATTACCCATCCTCTCGTCGAACAGATTCCCGTAGGTAAATCAACGTTTCTCCGTGTCTTGGAAACCACACATAGGCGTGCGTACCATACACTTGCGGCTATACATCGACTGGCCGCAGATAACATACTGAGTAGCCCTGCATGGATCCTGTCTCGTTCCTTGATTGAGGATAGCGTGAGTATTGAGTATATGCTGGCGACGGACAAGGAAGAGAAAGCCAAGAGATTTAAAAATTTTTACTACGTTCAGGCACGAGAAGATAATAAGTTTATGAAGCGGCAAGGCATATCTGATCTGCCGCAAGTCAAAGAAAGTGTTGCCGAAATTGACTCTGAGTATAAGAAGATCAAACAAGACTACATACGCGAAGACAAGCAAGTTATGCGTAGCTGGGACAACATAGATGTAGACGGCATGCTAAGAGCCATAAAAAAGATAAAGCCCGATAAATTCCCGACTGATCAGGTAGGAGGTATCGCTCGCTCCTACTTAATCGGTAACAGGAAGACTCACTTCAATCCGATTGACTTAACGATATACTTTGATGAGAAAGCAATAAAATCTGACTATGAATACTCCATGATGGGGTCTTTAACAATTGCGATAGCTATGTATGTTAGATTAACGGCGCGCTATGTAGACGAAATATCACTTAACGCTGGAAAAAACCTATATACAGATATAGGTCTTCGAGCGAACGAATTACTGAATAAATTGGATGAAAAATAAATGACTCAGTCCCTAGAAGCACTTATTATTCCACTGGGCTACGCTACTACAAAGCTTCAGCTACCTTACGTTATTTACGAATGTGACGATCATAGAGTTTGTCTTGAAAGATTAACAAAGGGCGACATTGAGCGATCATTTAGATTAAAGTTTATTGAAAACGAAGAAACCGGCTCATACCAAGCCGTAAACACAAATCCGTCTGACTACTTTGGGGACGATAATATAAGTTTTTTTCTCCACAGTGCAGAGTTACAGATAAAGGTATATCCAAAGAACTCTTCAATTGGTGACTCGGTGAAATCTATGGTGGGATTGGCGATGAATTGTGTGCTTGGAGTGGACGACGAATATGCAGCTTGGCAATATCAAGACTTCTCTACGGTTGCAACGAAAGGTAACTATAGGTCATACAAGAGTTCATATGGTGCATCGAGCATTTCAGAGAATGAGGTACAGCAAATGAGACGCATTCTTGAGTACTCCCCATCGGAAGATATACCAGAGCATAGATTCCAGACACTCATGGCTCTTATGAATGCAGCCACACAACAAGCAGGTGCAGCTGATGTAAGTTGCGTATTATATTTCTCAATCCTAGAATCTATATACGTTAAATCTAATCAAGAACTTGCGTATAAATTATCGATGCGTATCGCAAAGACAAGAGGAGAAGACCTCGCTTTTTCCAAGAAATTAAAAAAACTTTACGATAAGAGGAGTAAGGTCATACATGGCACCGAGAAAGGTAGCGTGTTTTCAGAGCAAGAATATCAGGAGATTGAAAAGTTAGCTAAGCAATCACTAACGGACTATCTAGGTGAGCCGAGAAGATTTTCCGAGGAACAACTAGATTCACTGTTGCTTGGATAGTTGTATAGTTATTAATGGACAGGGTGCACTGCATGGAGAGTTGGCTGAGTGGTTGAAGGCGCCTTGTTGATAGCTTGGTGTACCGCAAGGTACCGAGGGTTCGAATCCCTCATTCTCCGAATCTAAACGCAGCATTAATAAGAAAGACAGACGCAATGGAAAAAAGAAAGTTTACCGATGAAGAACTGCAGCAATATATTCATGGCTACAAATCGAAGACTTTGGACGGAGTAAATCGGGATACTGTTGAGTTGTATGAAAGAGGCAATAAGACTGACGTTGTAATCGGTAATCAGCTTATGGTCTTATCATCAGCGTTCGTGACTATTATCGGTGGTTTTGTAGTTATACAAAATCAAGTTGTTAACAACCAAGTGAGATTTGTTATATTTCTGACGCTTACAAGTTTCTTGATTTCATTATTATCTGGGCTAAAGAACCTTCATGACACAAGAAACTTTTGGGTTAAGTTGGCAGAACACAAGCACAAAGAAGGATCAATAGTGCTTGATGATAACTCAAAAGATTATGAAGAGCTAGATACGTTCAGAACCAATCTTCAGGAATATAGAGACTCAGCACCTGTGAAGAGTAACGAGTCAGGTAGAAATATACAGATGTGGTCTTTTCTTGCAGGGGTAGTATTTTTGGTTATTGCAACTATAGCTTTGTTATTTAGCGCACCTTCAGGGGGCGAACGATTTAAGGCTGAACAGTCTCATAAGCCTTCAAGACATTACATGCGGCAGTAATTTCTAATTTTATTTGTTTCCAAACTGTCATATCCATGTCTACCAAAATAAGGTGCTCACCGAAAGGTAGGCATTTTATTTTGGTAATGGGCCAGGTTTGAACCTGCGACTTGACGGATTTAGCCGGCAATAGTCGTAAGGTTCGGTCATCAAAGTCGTGCACGAGGAGCTTGCTCCGAGCGCGGCTGCCAGATGTGCGCTGTTCCTGCCCCCGCTCTCTAAGCATAAGTGTATACTCTTGATATGACTGGCCGTAAAAAACCCGATCATGGCTTTGCTCATATTTTTGTAATACCCCTACTATTCTTGGTTACGGCCATAGTGATTTTTGTGTTTTTTAGAGTCCGCAGCCAAACGAATCCACAACCCGTGCTGCAAAAAACTGACAAAATAGTTACGAGCAAACCAGTCGAGCCTAAACTTGTAGTTCCTGAAGTTACTTGGCATACTATCGGCGCCGGCGAATGGGAACCATCTGGCACACCCCCTGCCTGCCCAGACCAGCCGATCTTTGCCACTCCGGTGGACCTTTCGCTAGCCACATCCATTCTCTACCCAGGGCAAGTCCGGGGTAACGCATTTAAACCACACGGTGGCTTTAGATTTGATAAACAACCAAACAACGATATTACTCTTACCGTGCCAATGGACGCCAAGCTGGTTAGAGGCAGCAAAGGCTTATTTGCCGAAAACGGCGAAGTCCAATACGGTTTTGAGTTTATCGCGCCGTGCGGCATATGGTATTCCTTTGGCCACATCCATACATTGAGCCCTAAATTCCAGGCCTATGTGGCTAACTTGCCGCTAATTAGCGACCCCGCTGTGCAACAACTTTACGACATACCAGGCAGTCCAGACGTAAAAAAGGACGAGGTTATTGGCACGCAGGTCGGTATAATCAAAACCAAAAATGTATTTGTGGAGTGGGCGGTATTGGATCTGCGGCATAAAAATGGTTTTACTATCCGCCCGGAATGGGCCAAGTATAGTGACGAGTTTGATGAACATGCGGTTTGTTGGCTGGACATGCTACCCACTAAAGACTCCCTGCTAGCAAAATCCCTGCCAGGCGGCGACTCCGTAAGTGGCAAAAAAAGTGACTACTGCAAATAGACAATGTGCTTGATCACTCAGAGGCTTTGCGGCCCAGGAGGAAGTCGCGCCAGTCTTGCAGGTTTTTAGAAACTTTTGACCGGCTATCTGCCGATTTGGTGGCGGTATCCGTAGGCTTGGACCAGCCAGTTTTGCTTACATATTTTAATGCGACAGATTCCGGGACCAAAAGCACGCTTTCGCCAGGCGCCGCCAGTCCTAAACTTTGCCGGGCCGCTAATTCCAGATACTGATCCGTCTGCAAATATTGATTGCGCAAACCAGCGTTGTCATTCTGCAAACTCAGCACATTATTTTGCTGCTTTAGCCCGGATATCTTTTTTTGTAGTTCGTAGTTGGTCTGCACTGTTTTTACACTGCTCCAGGTGATTGCCAAAACAATAACAATAAAAATATACAGCCCCACGTTGCGCGGATCCGTGAGCTTGCCGATGAGTTCTTTGTTCCAAAAAGTTTTTTCTTCGTCAGACATATCTTACTGTATTATAAATTATTCTTCGTTACTGGTATAATCGTATCTGTTACCAAAGTTGTAGGCTACAATCAATCATTCGAGCCAAACTATGGAGCAAGGGGCGGTAGCTCAGCGGTTAGAGCAGTCGGCTCAATTAACAATTTGGCTAAGTCCAAATTTGGATTATGCACTTCTGCGTGGCAGTTGTGACAAAGAAGTCTGCATTTAGCGACTTCTTTGATAATGGGTTCAATGTTGCGATTTGATAGAGAGCGAACATCTAGTTTGAGTTCTTTATCTCCTAGGTGATGGAATGCTAGAGCGGCAAGATTTTTATCATATCCGCACTCAGAGCATTTATTTCCAAGCATTTTGACAAAATATAGTTTACGCTCCAAACCACGCTTTTTTTGAGCTGGGTAGGACTGATGAAACGAATTTTTGCATCTCGCTGAACAATAAAGAGTTTGTTTGCCGATAAGTTCGCGCTTACACATCTTGCAGTTAGACCTATTGTTCATAACAATATTCTAATACGGATAGGCCAAAAAGTTTAGGGCTGCTTACTCGGGTAACCGGTAAGTATATCCTGTCAAATTCGGGGAACCCTGTAAAATGGCAATCCCGAGCCAAGTCCGTTCGTTGAGCGGAAAGGTGTAGAGACTGTATGGCAGGCATCCGCCAACTGGTGGATGAAGAGACAGTCCAGACCACGAACTCGAAAGAGGCGCCGAAAGTCGAAGTGGTACGCATAACCGATTGGTCGCTGGTTCAAGTCCAGCCCGCCCCACCAGATTAGGATTTTAATTTTACTTTTGTGTTTCGGCTTGTTCTAGAAGTTTTATGAGGTCGGCGGAGTTTTGGGCGTGCATTAGTTTTTCGCGCAGATCTTTGGCTCCATCGAATCCCTGAATGTAGATTTTGCAAAATTTATTAAGCGGAGCAATGTGCGACTCCCCGCTGCCCCACGTATCTATAAATAACTGAACATGTTTTTTACATATCAATGCAGCCCAGCCAATATCAAAAATTCACCCGGTGAAATAATCTTCACACTCGATTTTCCTCGCTCAATATAATCTAGAGCCTTAACCTCTTTGCCACTGACGTATACAAGGTCACAGTCTATGAGATAGTCAGTTTTACGAGTTACGCCATTACTAATTTCACCGCCCGCATTAACGATGAATTGCTGCAGATCACTTTCGATATTAAACGTTGAGAATGGCTGAAAAGTTGTTACACAGAATATCCTCCCAGATATGTTTTTGAGGTCTTTATCGCTTTTTCTCGTTATATATTTAGAGTTCATTCGTTGGCCAAACTGTGATGTGCTTGGATATTCCAAAAACTCTGGCTGAATATTTAAGCTGAACTTTTCATTCAATTTCTCAAATAACATTAGTGTTAGATTGGCGTCATGAAGGGCGCGGTGTGTGTTATCAACTTTAATACCCAGCTCACTGCATAAATATCCCAGCTTGTAGCTGTCTGATAATAATGTCGTCCTAGCAATGGTCAGGGTATCAATAAGGCCATTTTTCTTAGGTGTTAGCCCAACAGATAACGAGCTAAACCATAGAAACTTATTGTCGAATTGAGCGATATTGTGTCCGACTAGATTATGGTCACCGACAAACTCATAGAATTCTTGTAATACAGTCTTTCTGTCTGGTGCATCCTTTAGGTCATTTGGGTTAATACCGGTAAGGTCAACGATAGTGGGGTTTAATTTACCTTGATAGTTTATGAGTGAGTGATAGTTACCAGCGGGCTTGCCATTCAATACCTTTATAGCTGCTATCTCAATTATTTTATGTAGTTCAGGACTTAGCCCTGACGTTTCAATGTCAAATACTACATAGTCATTAATAAGAGTACTGTTGTCGCGCTTGCCAACTAATTGCTGCGGCTGTTTTGCCTTTCGCGAAAACATAAAATCTAACATTACGGCTATAACCTTTCGTCCTATTACTGGCAGGAGTTCATATAAAAAAGATGTCTCTGTTTGAGTTTATCCGCTTTCAAACTAAAAAGCTCGGATATAATAATATCCTCTGTGACTGGTTTGGACTTCTTGATTATAGCAAAATTAGGTATATATTATGTTCAAAACGACATCAAAAAAATGCATCTTGGAAGTGAGAGACAAATTCAGCACTCCCTATTTTTGACAAAAAATGTTGGCGGAATTGCTCCGGGAAATTGAACATTTATACAAGCAGGTGTTATTTTACAGAGATAGAAAGGTATAACCCCATCTCAATTTGTGTCGTTAACGACATTAAAATGATTAAACTTATAGGCATAGGTACTGATCTATAACTCGGACTCTAGCAGATGCAGTAGGTCGGCGGAGTCTTTGGCATGCATGAGTTTGTCGCGTAGGTCTTTGGCGCCATCGAAACCATTTACGTATACTTTGCAAAACTTGTTTAGCGGAGCGATGTGCTGCTCCCCTCTACCCCATGTATCTATAAATAGTTGAACATGTTTTTTGTATAGGGCGATTTTTTGGTGAGGAGTGTAATTTTGCCAAGGTGATTGAGCCATAAATGCAAACGGATCGTTGAAGATCCCGCGGCCGATCATTATGCCGTCCAGATTATATTTTTTGGCTAGTTTTTCGCCCTGTTCTCTGCTTTGCACATCACCGTTGCCAACAATCAACGTAGATGGGGATAGTTCGTCGCGCATCTGGCGAACTCTTCCGATCATGTCCCAATCGGCCGGAACTTTAGACATCTGAGCAGCGGTCCTACCGTGGATAGTTAACATGTTAAGTTTCTTGGATAGCAAAAATTCTGGCCAGGACAAATCTACATCGTTAAAACCAATCCTGGTTTTTACGCTAACCGGCACTTTGCCGCCTGCCCCTTTTATTGTCGCGTTGATAATCTCGCTCGCTAGCTCTTTATTATTGATTAGCGCCGCGCAGGCTCCGTTTTTTACTTCTGTTTTCTGAGGGCAACCCATGTTTAAATCAATCCCGGCAAATCCCATACCCATTAGCTCCTGAGCTGTTTTGTAAAAATTTTCTGGAATTTTGCCCCAAATTTGCGCGATTAACGGCTGTTCCTTGTCTGTAAACTGCAGTTTGCGCAGCAAGTTTGGGCGGCCCGGGCTCTGCAAGCCGTCCACGTTAACAAATTCTGTAAAGTATAGATCTGGCGTGGCACAATCAGCCACAATCTGGCGGAACACAGTGTCCGTCACATCATCCATCGGCGCCAAAACAAAAAACGGCCTAGGCAAGTCATCCAAAAAACTCATTGATATTATTATATGTCCGTATTCTTAAAAAATCTTGATGGATCTTTGATAAGCTCCGCTATTGAAGCAGCCGAGCTAGCTGGTGGCTCGCCGTACATTAAATTTGCTGGTTGCTTATACGGTGGCCGTGGGGAGAATTTTACCATCAAAGCCAGGCTCTCTTCCTCGGTTTTAATAGTCATAGTTATCTGGTAATTAGGAATTCTTGGATGAGTAACGCCAGAATTTTCGTCGATTATGTTATTAAATAGCTCGACGTGCTCCTCGAACTTTTCTTTTAATAGCCTAATGAACAGCGCTAAATTTTTAGCTTCAGCAAGTGATACTCCTGCTCCCTCTAAGGTTTCTTCCTCGATGACAATCTCGGTTGCATTCTTACCAAAATCGCTCAATTCCAACAGCCTAGAGGCCTGCTGATCGGCAAACTCTTGCATCTGATCGTATTCGGGGCCATCCTCACCTGGATTCGTAGACCAAGCTTCCATAAAATATACCCATCGGTTAAGTTAGGTTTTATATTCTAACTACCAATTGCCATTCTGTCTAGGGGCGGTTACTGCTAGGATTTTGTACGTGAGCGTGGTCGTATGGTACGGAGATCAACCGAGCCATCATTTTTCCTACCTCTTGGCTTGCGTATTGGGTATGGTGGATCTGTGCGAAATTCTCCGGCTTTCTGGCCAGTGCCAGCAACCTTTGATGCTGCCTCGACGGTGAATCCGCCTGTTTCTGCGAGCAATTCTTGTCTTTCTTCGGGAGTTCTACCTTGTCCCTCCCCAGTCTTCTGACTCGAATCTTGTGACACCGCATCTGGGAAATCCGGAACCTTACGACCCGAATCAAATAGAGCGCCCTGTTCTGGTGGTTGTTCTTGATGTTTAGACATGTTTTTATTTTACCATTAGCGACCTCGGGCGGATTACTTTGCTTTTAAAGCTTGCTTGATGCGGTCTTCTGCCGACAGGTCCGAATCTACATTTTTCAGAGCGACAGCGGCGTCTTGCGGGGAATAGCCCAAGGCAATTAATCCTTGTGCGGCTTCGTCGGCCGGATCGGTACTGGCAGTCAAAAAGTCTACGGCGTCATCGCTGGCCGCTAGCCCGACTTTGTCTTTAAGATCTACCACTATGCGCTCGGCGACCCGTTTACCCACACCAGACGCTTGGGTGATGTATTTAGTATCACCAGAGGCAATCGCCTGCCGCACCTGCCCTAGCCCGCCTACGTTCAAGATTGCCAGCGCCATTTTTGGCCCAACTCCGTTAACGCTCAAAAGCTGTTCAAAAAAAGTCTTGGCTTGTAATTTGGTGAATCCGTAAAGATCGTGCGCGTTTTCTCTGATATGTTCGTAAACATAGAGTTTAGCGGGCTGCCCGGAATCTAGCTGGCTAAAATCTTCTAAACTAACAAGTAATCCATAGCCAACACCGGCACATTCCAGCACAAGGATATCGCCAAGCTTTTCTGTTATTAGGCCCTGAAGAGAAACTATCATTAGTATTTATTATCCCATCTGCTCTGCTTTTTTTAAAGTCGTAAAACAGTTTAAATGTTAGTATTAATCTTATGGCGCAGAAGTTTAGTAACAAATTAGGTGACTGGCTAAAAAGTGATAGCAAAAAAACAATCGCGCAGCTAGAAGAGGTTTTTGAGCAAAAAAGCTTTGCGGTAACTTTTTTGGTTTTGATGGCCGTACCCGCCCTGCCGATTCCAACCGGTGGAATTACTCATATTTTTGAAATTATTGTCATGCTGCTTGCGCTAGAAATGGCAGCTGGGCGCAAAACTATTTGGTTGCCGCAAAAGTACCAGCACCGCGAACTTCCAAAAACTATTCGCGGGAGCATTCTGCCCTTCCTTAAAAAACGGATAAAATGGCTAGAGAAGCGCAGTAAGCCGCGGATGAATGCTGTGGTGAATAATGGATTATTTATTAGATTTAATGGAGTGGTTGTATTCGGGCTTGCATTAACTGCGTTTGTAGCACCACCGTTTTCTGGGCTAGATACTTTGCCATCTATGGGAGTTGTGGTTATTTCGCTCGGACTTATTCTGAACGATATTGCCTTTGTGGCCGCCGGGACTTTGGTTGGTTTGTTTGGAATATTTGTAGATGTTTTTTTGAGTGCAAGTTTGTTTACGTCAATACAGCACTTGCTCAAGCGATTCTAATATTCATCGAATGGCAGATGGCGGCAGCCAGAGCGTCGGCGCAGTCGTCTGGTTTTGGGACTTCGCCCAAGCCCAATACGACCCGCACCATTTCTTGCATTTGCTTTTTGTCGGCGCGGCCATAGCCCGTTAGCGCCTGCTTGATTTGTAGTGGGGTATATTCGGCAATTTTTAGCTGGCTTTGCATACCGCACAGTAGCACTACGCCGCGGGCCTGAGCTACAGTAATTGCAGTTGTTACATTTTGGGCGAAGAATAGTTTTTCGACAGCCATTTCAGAAGGTTTGGTCGTGGCAATTATGTCTGTGAGTTCATCAAAAATTGTTTGCAGACGGACGGCATCGTCTTCTTTGACCGGCGTTCGAATTACTCCGCCGTCAACCAGCTGAGCCTTCCCGTTGCTTGCCTCAATTATTCCAAATCCTAAAATCCCTGTGCCAGGATCAATCCCAATAATGCGCATGCTTCTACTCTAGCACTTATTAGCGATTACGGACTCTTTGGATAAAGTTCAAGTGAGCACGTAATTGTGCTGTGGTTTCCCATGTCCAATTGCGTGTAATTAAAATAGCCGCAGCAATTATAACTGCCACTATGCTGATTATGATGCTGCCTCCGCTAGTACGCGACAATAACTCCATGAATGCGCCAATTGACGCGGCGCACGGTATGGTAATAATCCAGGCCAGTAAAATATGCCGCGTAACTTTCCAACGAATTTTAGACAAACCGCCGGCCGCGCCAGCACCCATTATTGACCCGCTTATTGTATGTGTAGTAGAGACAGGAAAACCAAAATGCGCGGCTAAACCCAGCAAGCTTGCGGTAGAAGCTTCGGCAGCAAACCCTTGGGGTGGATCTAGGTGAACAAGTCGTTTGCCGAGCGTATTAACAATTCGCCATCCACCCAAATAAGTACCTAGCGCCATGGCGGTTGCCGAACTAATAACCACCCAAAGCGGCACATGGAAGGCTTTGCCAGGATGGCCAGCCAAAAGCGCCAGAGTAATAATCCCCATAGTTTTTTGGGCGTCGTTAGTGCCATGAGTGAATGCTACGAACCCGCCGGATACCAGCTGCATGCGTTTAAATACTCTGTTAACGTTTTTAGCGATCTTCTTTCGTGTTAGCCGCAAAATTACCAGCATTATTGTACCGCCAATCACCAATCCTAAAACGGGGGCAAACAATGAAGGAATTAGAACTTTGTGCTCTAACCCGCCCCACTTTATGGCATGCCACCCAGCGGCCACAATAGCTGCGCCGGCTACGCCGCCAATAAGAGCATGCGAAGAACTAGTAGGTAAACCAAAACGCCAAGTTATAAGGTTCCAAGTAATTGCCCCGATTATTCCGGCAAGCACAACATGCAATGTAATTGCTTCTGGCAAAACAATACCTTTCGCAACCGTAGCAGCAACTTTTAATGACACAAAAGCGCCTAAAAAGTTAAGCAAAGCCGCGCCAATTACGGCAACTTTTGGCGACACCGCTTTGGTGGATACACTTGTGGCAATAGCGTTTGCCGTATCATGAAAGCCATTTGTAAAGTCGAATAACAGCGCAAATAATACGACGGTAATCAACATTACATCCATATGCTTTTATTTATAGCACGACGCGAACCATAACCGCTAATGATTGGTGTTGTTTTATTTGTAAGATAACTTTAGCTTAAAAGTTCCTCGGGGATGTCGAAGTTGGTGTGGGTGTTTGATACATCATCTAGGTCGTCGAGCGCATCCATTAGGCGAATGATTTTGCCGGCGGTTGCGGCGTCTGTGATTTCGATCGTGTTATTTGGAGCAAAAATTAGTTCTGCACCTAGCACTTCTAGCCTGGCACTTTTGAGCGCGTCGCGGATACTCGCCAGTTCTTTGGAGTCGGTGTAGACAATTGTTTCGTCGCCCTCTTCTACGGCGTCTTCGGCTCCGGCGTCGATTATTTGCAGCAGTAGGTCTTCCCCGTTGCCTTTAACGCGGATCATTCCTTTATGCGTAAACTGGAATGCAACTGCGCCTTTTTCTGCCATGTTCCCGCCGTGTTTAGAAAAAGCCAAGCGAACCTCTGGATAGGTGCGATTAATATTGTCGGTAGCGCATTCTACTAATATTCCTACTCCCCCTGGGCCATAACCTTCGTACATAACTTCTTGCAGTTGAGCGGCGGATTTATCGGCAACGCGGGCGATGGAGCGTTCGATATTGCTCAGTGGCATATTGGCAGCCTTGGCCTGTTCTATAGCCATTGCAAGCGATGAGTTTAGTGCCGGATCGGTTCCGCCGCGGGCTGCGATGGCGATCTGGTTGCCCAATTTAGTAAACACAGCGCCACGCTTAGCGTCGTTAGCGCCTTTTTGCCTTTTGATTGTCGCCCATTTGCTATGTCCACTCATAATTAAATCTATTTTACCATATTTTAAAGGTGTTGTTTTTGGGGCTGACTCCATCAAATAAAATGATCGACAGGTTTTTTTATTTGATGGGCGGAGGGTGTTTTTTATACTGAGTTTTCCGGCGGGCGGCTATGAATATCAATAAAATTAATGCGTACGAACCGATCATTTCTGGTGTGTTTAGTGCGGCGGCAACCGAAGCCGACGGGATCTTGGACAGTAAATGCACGACGTCGAGAATGTAAGTTAGCAAGATGGTTGCTGGCCAGGCCAGCCAACCAGCCAGTTGCGGGATTAACGCTCCGGCCACTCCAGCCACCGCGCACAAAAGCATCGCAACCGACACCAGCGGCACAACCAGCAAATTTGCCAATAAACCGATTAAAGACAATTTGCCAAACGTCATCATAATTAGCGGCAGGGTCATAACTTCCGCGCTAAAGGTTTCTAGTAAAACCATCCCAATCGCTTTTGGCGGGCGCTTAAAGAACCGCTTCGATAAAATTGGCGCAAGAACCAGAACTCCAAAAAATGCCAAAAATGACAAATACCAACCCAGATCGCTCCAAACATAAAACGGATTGACTAGGCCGGTGAGCGCCGCCGTAAAAAAGATAATCAGCAGGCCGCGAATCCGCCGCCCATAAAACCACGCCCATAAAGTTAAAAGTGACACGATCGCCGCGCGAACTATGCTTGCGCTAAAACCAGTAACAAGAATAAATAAGCCAATAAGAGTTAGCGACAGAGCCAGGCGCTGGAACTTAGAAGGCAGCTTTAGCTTGGCAACCGCGCGGGCCAAAATCGTCACATTATAACCGCTAACCGCCACAATGTGAACCAGCCCCACCAAAGTTAACTGATCCAAAATCGTTTGCGGCAACGTGGTGCGTTGGCCAATTAAAAGTCCTAGCCCAAAGCTGGCTTGGGGTTCTGGCAGTACGGTTTGCATCCCGGCAGCAAATTTGCGAGTCATAATATTAACCCAGCTTTTGTCTGCTGCTACACGCTCAAGCTGTGCATAAGCGATCCTAGCCTGGTTAGACCCACGCATCGGGAAGAGCTTGCCAGTTACCCGCACAATGTCGCCGCGATAAACCATCGGCACACCAAAGCCGCTGATCTTAAAACTCCCTGCCAAGAACTTATTTGATGGCTCGATCAAATGCGCGTTACTTGCAGTAAATTCCATTTGCGATTTTTGACCGTAAACCGCGTCACTCGTGGCGGTAACCTGGACTGTAACTTTTTGGCCGGTGAGTTGTTTTAAATTATCTAGCTTTTGTACGTAAACATCGCCGCGCAAACAGCCGATTATTAGGCCCGTGGCAATAACCGTAATTAAAGCTGTGGCGTTCTTATGTCTAACTGCGAACAATAAAGGCACTAGAACTAAAAACCATAAATTTATATCCAGATTTGCATGGCGCGACAAACCAAGTCCGGCCAAAATTGCCGCGCAAAAAACAATAATCAACGTCGTCCGCCTAAACCGCATCAACCTCATCACACCAATAATCCCACAACCAACCTGCCAGGTTAATTGCTTATGGTTTATAAAGTTAGGGGGCTAATTCCTCGAACGAAGTGGTTTTGCCATTTTGGAAAGTAAATTTAACGACTAAGTCGTGCGGATTATGAACGGTGTCTGCTTCTCCTGCGCTTTCGCCCTCAAGGCTGGCGCGGATGGCATTGATTGTTCCATCGTGCGCCACTAACAAAATGGCTTTGTCCGGGTTTTCCTGGTTTATCTTATCCACGCACTGAAGGACTCTTTTGTGCATTTGGGCTAACGATTCCCCGCCGGGCGGAGTGTAGTTAGTATTCTCATCTGCCGTAATATCCGGATACTGCGAATACGGCAAGCCTGCTATCTGCCCGTAGTTAACTTCTCGCAACTCCCTATTAAATTCGATTTCGTCCAGGTAGCCAATTTTGCGCGAAATTATGTAAGCAGTTTGCAGCGCGCGGCCCAGATCGCTAGAAATAATTTTGTCTATCTGAATGTTTTCCAGTTTTTTGGCAGATGATACGGCGTTTTGAATGCCTAGTTCTGTGAGCGGCGAATCCAGCCAACCCTGAAGTAGGTGTTTTTTGTTATTTTGGCTTTCGCCATGACGGCAAATATAAAAAGTTGTCATCAATTAATGATAGCAAGAAAATTAGTAGCCGTTACTGCTTATGGTTGACTTTTCCGGCAAATAACAGATAATACAAGGTGTTATTTTACCCTGATTCTGCATTAAGGGAAAAGAGCAGCTCGGCTTGATCCTTTAGGATTCGGCTTAGCCGACCGAGCGATGAGAAAAACCGTAGGTTTGTATCATTATGGGCCCATAGCTCAGCAGGTTAGAGCAGTGGCCTTTTAAGCCACGTGTCGTGGGTTCGAGTCCCACTGGGCCCTCCACATCAGAAAAATTAGCACCTTCGGGTGCTTTTTTGTTTGTCTCGTAACTGTAAACCAAGCTAATTTCGGGAGTGTAAACTTTTTTGTCCTGTGTCA
>CAZUXR010000018.1:18560-19045 GCA_964624785.1 uncultured Candidatus Saccharibacteria bacterium | reverse complement strand
CCACATCATCAACCAGGAACCTGGCCATTCCCTGTGGAAGTTTGGTAGCAGGGTAGGTCTGCCTGTTAAGCAAAAGCCGCTCCAGGAAGTACTGCCGCTCGTCGATACGTCCGACTTGTCACACGACGAAAGCGAGCTGGTTCCCAGCAACTGACGACCACAAACAAATGGAAAGGAGGTGGTGAGCTATCGCCGCCCCGGACAGAAGTTCCGGCGCCTCGCGTGCCGCGGCAACAATCGCTATCAAGATAGCGAAAAAGAGGGGTCTAGCCTGGCTGCTCGGAGCGGTAGGAACGGTACTTATTCCGTTCCTGCTCATCCTCGGGCTAGCGATGGCTATCTCTGGGGAGCAGGCTTCGGCCTGTGACCCTGGTGTCAGCGGTGGTGGGGGGGGGGGGGGGGCCCCCCCCCCCCCCCCCCACCAAAAAACCCCCCCCCCCCGCGGGGGGTAAAAAAAGGCAAAACGCGGGGGTGGGTGAGAGAGG
>CAZUXR010000018.1:0-18550 GCA_964624785.1 uncultured Candidatus Saccharibacteria bacterium | reverse complement strand
GGACTGGTTTTCTCACGGGTGCTCTTCCGATCTGCTATCTCTGGGGAGCTGGGTGCGGCCTGTGACCCTGGGGTCCGCGGGGGGGCCGGGGGCGTAGCGCCCACGGCACAAGCGACCAAGGAAATCCCTGCCAACCTGTTGCCGATATACATAGCGGCACAGACAAAGTACGGGGTCCCCTGGAACATCCTGGCGTCCATCAACAAGGAGGAAACCGGGTTTGGGACAAACACGAACATGTCTTCGGCTGGCGCGATCGGCTGGATGCAGTTCATGCCCGCAACCTGGGCGTTGTACGGAGTAGACGCCAACGGGGACGGCAAGAAAGACCCCTTCAACCCCGAAGACGCAATCTTTGGGGCAGCCAACCTCCTGAAGGCAGCTGCTGGGGATCCTCCGGATTGGAATAAGGCGGTCTTCGCCTATAACCACTCCGACGCATACGTGAAGGAAGTCGTGGACCGGGCTCGCGCCTACGCCCAAGGTGACTTCACACTTGTGGATTCTCCGGTGGCAACGTGCACCGACGCTAGTGACCTTGGCACAGGGGGAGACCCCGACGCCGAGGCTCTTGCCAAAAACAAGAACATCACATGGTCGCACCCAGGACCAGAGCTAAGCGATCTTCGCTCGGGGAGGGTCTCCCCGCGCTTGATCGCTCTACTGTCGCTGATTGCTTCTAAGCACAAGATCAGTGTCTTCGCCCTGGCATCGGATCACGCTCCAGGGACAAACCACGAAGCCGGCCGAGCCGTTGACATCTGGATGGTTGACGGCGACAACTGTTTTCCGCCCAGGAAATCAGGGCACTGCTGGCAGCTAGCTCAGGAATTGGACCCGGTTAAAGGGTGCTTGCACTCAACGGAGTTGATCTACTACTTCGATCCCGGTCCCAGCCCGGACAGCTTCGCCAAGCCGGATCACGATGACCACATCCATGTGGGCTACGATGGTCCGTTGGGTCCTAAGCATTACAAACCGGGAACCACCCCGTGTTCGTCGCTAGCACTTACGGGTACCGGCTAGAGAAAGGACAGTCCGAAGAAGTTCGATATGGTTTTCGTTTGCGTTTTCACGCAGATGAAGGCTAGCAACAAGGGTTATTTTGAGTCCCCTTATCATAAAAGACTCAAAACGGCCGCCGGGACCTCATCCCGGCAAAAAACCAAGCTCTTAAAAATGATTTGAGATTTTGGTTTTTTTATCACAACAGGGTTATTGGCAATTTGCTAGATTTACAAAGCATGCACCCGAAGCTCATACTAAATATTAGCCATGTGTAGGCTCCCAGCACTTTGAATTAATCTGATAAAATGTCTCATAGTGTATTACGTGTATCTACTACGAAGTGAGAAGATTAACGAGTTCTATATAGGCTCAACTAGTGATCTAAAGAGACGATTTTATCAACACAATGAAGGTAAAAATACTTCGACTAAGTACGGTGCGCCATGGACGCTTGTCTATTACGAAGCGTTCCCAGCGAAAGCCCTCGCCCTAGAACGTGAACGTAAATTAAAACGTTATGGCAAAGGATTATCCGAACTTAAAAAGCGACTTGGCTTTCGTTGATTAATTCAAAGTGCTGGGTTCCTCTGCGCAGACTTAATAAAATTAGCGGTTAGTAACTAGAAATTAGTAATTAGCTAGCTTCCATTTAAACAATTAGTTACCTGGTAAACGAGTAGGGCACTTGAACGGTTGCCATCGCTTTTAGCCCAAGTAGCTTTAAAACCCCTTAAAAGCCGTTCGCCGAAATAGTTTTAAAAATTTTCGGTACTTTTTTTATAATTTTAGAAACATGGAGATTTGAAAATGGAAGATGTTAATTTGATCAACAAAGATGTGAGTATTGTGGCTTATTATTTTCATAACCGCGGCAACCGCCTAAAGTGCTTTCCTAAAAAGATGGAATGGGGCGGACGCAGCATAACTTTTACAGAAACAGGCCTGCGCCACCCAACCAAAAAAGGCCATCGCATGGTGCACGTGTTTGATATGACCGACGGCAATGCCGATTACCGGCTAGAATTTGATGCCGAAGTTCTAAGCTGGAAATTAATTTCTATAATGGACGCTCAATATGCCACTGCAAGTATTGCTAAGCTTAATTTTGCCGCAAGCTAGAGCACACGCCTCGCATTTGAGTGCAAGGCACGATTTCTCTTCGAGGAGCGGACCGAGCTGTACGTGGCGGTACTGCAAGGGAGCATCGCAGGAGAAAATCGTGCCTGGTGCCAAAAAGCTAGCTAGGCAGGAGCTTTGCTCATGATCCGGCTAGCTGGTGCGAGTGTGTGCAGGGCGGAGCCAGAAGTGATGCATATAGACTTGAATAGCTGCTTCGCTACCGTGGAACAGCAGGCTAGGCCGCTGCTGCGTGGCCGTCCAATAGGTGTTACTAACCGCAAAACTCCTAACGCCTGCGTGGTAGCCGCCAGCATAGAAGCAAAGGCTCTGGGCGTTAAGGTGGGCATGAGCTTTAGCCAGGCTGCTCGACTAGCGCCCGGGCTAATTATGATAGAAACCGACCCGCCCAAATATCACCATGTTTACAAAATTTTGGTGGGCATTATGCGTGACTATTCGCCAAACGTGACCATGAAAAGCATTGACGAAGGAATTATAGATTTTGCTGGTACGCGGACGGTGATTAATAAACGCCCGCTGGAGCAAATAGGCGCAGAAATTAAACAGCGGCTAAAAGACGATGTTGGCTGCTGGATGCGCTGCAACATTGGCATCGCGCCTAACCGTTTTTTGGCTAAACTGGCCGCCAGTCTGCATAAGCCCGACGGACTGGATATAATCGACTACCGCAATTTGCGTCAAACACTGAGCGAACTGGAATTAACAGATCTGTCCGGCATTGCTAACCGCAATAGCGCCCGGCTGAATGCTTACGGAATAACTACACCGCTAGAATTTTTGAACGCCTCGCCAGACCTGCTCAAAAAACACGTTTTTAAAAGCATTAACGGCTGGCACTGGCACCAGCGCTTGCGCGGCTGGGAAGTAGACGATTATGAAACCAGTATTAAAACCATCGGCCGGCAATACGTTTTAGAAGACCCCAACTTGAGCGAAGACATGCTGCAAGCCCGCTTGGCTTACCTGGCAGAAACCACTGCCGTAAAAATGCGTTCCCGAGGGCTTTGCGCCCGCGGCATTAATGTTTATGTTCGATACCGCGGCGGGGAATATTGGCACCAGCGCCAAATGTTTAAAGACAGTTTTTTCTCTAACGCCGAAGTCTGCCGCCGGGCAGCAGGCGTATTTAGCCGCCGCCCACGCCATGATTACCCGCGCGAAATCGGCGTGTCTTGCTACCAGCTAAGCCCTTCTAATATGAACCAGATGAGTTTGTTAGATGACATTAACCGCCAGGTTTGGTTAACCGAAGCGGTCGATGAAATTAACCGCCAGCACGGCGAATTCACCGTAACTTACGCCACCAGCCTGAGCTCCAAAGCCATTGTGCGGCAAAAAATTCCCTTTGGCAGCACCCGCTATTTTGACCTTCTTACTACATAATCCAACCATCAAAATCTGCCCTTTTTGTCCCAAACTTCTTAAAATTTCTGATACGTACCCGCGGGTATGCCCCACAAATTGTTAAACGTTTTGCAACCATGGTTAAATTGCTATTGCTATTGCTAAGCGGAGGTTTAGGGCTATAATTGCAATCATCAAGGGGTAATTATGTCCGAACAGTTGCCAAAAAAAGTGGGTCTGGACTGGGTTGATTCAACCGTTGTAAGTTCAAACTTTGGGACAGGGTTGCCCAGGCGCAAAATCACCAGCGAACAGTTAAAGCGAATGGAAGTCGATGCCGAAGAGGCTGTTTTGCGAGACGGACTATCACCAGAAGGCATTGGTAGAATAAACCGATATTTAGAGGATATGGAAGAGGCTGGACTAGCCCACAGAGCCGCTCGATTAGCCGGAATAATTAACGCTTTGAACGAACTCACTCAAATAAACCACGAGGTAGACCAAGATACCGGAACAGTCATCCCGATAGATCCTAGCGATCATCAAACTCACGAAGCCGCCTGATCGTTAATTTTTGGTTTTCTTAGAGTATAATTAAAAGCATTAACACCTTAAAATATTAAAAGGGAAAGAACTACCCCTTAAAAAATGGAAACAATCTATCTTATAGCTGGTGGGAGCGCGGTACTAACAATTGTGTTGGTATTTTTTATTGCGCGCTCGCTGATATTGGCCCGAAAAAAACTTGGCGACATAAAACCATCTCAGCAAAAAAGCGGGCTAACGGTAGCCACTGGCGCACGTAAGGACGAGCGGCTGACTTCTGACTTTATTTTAGGAGCCATCGAAGACGGCGTAGTAATGGTGGGGCACGATAATTTAATTCAGCTGTTTAACCCTGCTGCCACTACAATAACCGGTTGGCCAGCGCCAGAGGCTGTCGGGCTGGAATATCACACCGTAGTGAATTTGGTTAACGAAAAGGGCGAACTTTTGCCACCAGAATCCCACCCTTTTGCAAAAGTGTTAATAGGTAACCAGACTATTCGTGATAACCAGCAGTGGTTGGCCACTCGCGGCGGCAAACGAATCCCTGTTTCTATAATCGTGTCGCCTTTGTTGGATGCTAGGGGAGCAGCCCAAGGAAGTGTTGTTGGAATGCTGCGCGATATTTCAAAAGAAAAGGCCGAAGAAGCCCAACGATCCGAATTTATCAGCACAGCCAGCCACGAAATGCGTACGCCACTAGCTGCCATCGAAGGCTACGTTGCCCTAGCACTCAACGAAAAAACTGCCCAGATTGACGCCAATGCACGCAAGTATTTAGACAAAGCCGCCGTAGCCACCAAACACCTTGGTGTGTTGTTCCAGGATCTTCTAACCAGCTCACGGGCAGAAGACGGTCGGCTAACTAGCTTCCCGGTGGTGATTGAACTTGGCGAAATCGTTCAACAAGTGGCCGAGGCGGCTCGCTTCCACGCCAAAGAAAAGGGCCTTACCGTACGCTACGTGGTTAGTAGCGACCAATCCGGCGGCGGCAAAGTAATCCGCCCACTGTACTACACCTACGTAGACCCACACCGCATCAGCGAGGTCATCCAAAACATTGTAGACAATGCCATAAAATACACACCCGAAGGCAGCGTAACAATCCGCATGACGGGCGACAAAGACGTTATTCAAATTCAAGTCCAAGATACTGGCCCGGGCATTCCATCGGACGATCTGCCACATTTGTTCCAAAAATTCTACCGTGTGGATAATTCTATGACTCGTAGTGTAGGTGGTTCCGGCCTGGGCTTATTCATTAGCCGTAAAATCGTAGATCTATACAATGGCCGAATTTGGGCAGAGAGCCACCCCGGCCAGGGCAGCACATTTATCATTAACTTGCCGCGCTTAACTACAAGTCAGGCGCTAGAAATTCAAAAAAACCAAACATCCCCCACCAGCCCGTTAGACATTAGGTGAACTTGTTATTTACGAAAATGTTGAAAAAAGCAGAAGCGTGTTACAATAATGACCATAATCATGCAAATACTTAAGCGGGTATCCTAAAAGTGGCAAAAGTTTTATTAGTAGAAGACGATAACAACCTGCGCGAAATATTTGGAATGCGCCTGCAAGCCGAAGGTTATGATACCGTGTCTGCCGGTGACGGCGAAGAAGCCCTGGTGGTCGCTATAAAAGAAAAACCAGATCTAGTAATCGCCGATGTAATGATGCCCAAACTCAGTGGATTCGAAATGTTAGAAACTCTGCGGGCAGCGCCTGGGATTGGTGGAGTGAAGGTTATAATGATGACCGCGCTAGGACAAGCCGAAGATCGGGCTCGCGGCGAAAAGTTAGGCGTGGTAAAGTATTTAGTGAAATCTCAGGTAACCCTAGAAGATTTTGTTCGCGTAGTACGCGAGGTTTTACCTCCGGACGGCGTAGGAACAGAAGGTTCCAGCTCGTCGACGACCAATAACGAAGGCTCCGAAAAAAATAATAACGACCAAGAAAGCGAGAAGCCCATGCAACCAGATAATCAAATGCCAACTGACCCTAGCCCTGCAGATGCAGGTGCACCAGCAGACGTAAACCCAATAACAGACGCACCTATGGTAGACGCAAATTCCAGCAGTGCAATGCCAACCGCACAAGAGGAATCAGCCGTTCAAGATCAAATTAATGACTTTGTAGCCGGTGATGCACCTGCCGCTCCAGCGGCAGACATGAGTGCTCCTGCTGCTGACGATGTTGCTGCTACTCCAGCTACGGATGCCCCCGCAACCGACAATACTTTCACTCCTGCTCCAGACGCAACAGTTACGCCAGAGACAGATTCAGTACCGGTAGCTCCAGCTCCTCCAGCAGAAGAAACCAGCGATATGCCCGCCGCTCCAGCAGAAGGCGAAGGCCAGCAAACAGCTCCTACCGAGCCAACTCCGCCAGCTCTTTAGTAGTTTCAATTAAAAACTGCGCTGCGATCTTTTTAGCGCAGTTTTTGATATGTGTGCGAATATAAGATTATGAATTTATCACAAAATTCCACGAGAATTAACCAGTATATCGCCAGCCAAACCGGCATGAGCCGCCGCGCCGCCGATAAACTTATCGAAGGCGGCGAAGTAAAAATAAACGGCCAGGTTGCAAAGCTTGGAGCCAATGTCAGTGAAAACGACAAAATAGAAGTTAACGGTAAACTCCTTAATAATACAACTCCCAGTGAGACGATTATACTCAATAAGCCAATTGGCTTTGTGTGTAGCCGTGACGGGCAGGGAAGCAGGACAGTCTACGACTTGCTGCCAAACTCCTTTCATCACTTAAAACCCGTCGGACGGCTCGACAAAGACTCTAGCGGCCTGCTACTTCTGACCAACGATGGGCAACTAGCCAACCGCCTAACTCACCCCAGCTACAAAAAGGCCAAAGTCTATGAAGTTAAAATCGACAAACCACTCGCCGAAGGGGATTTTAATACTATTACTAAAATCGGCGTAAGTATTGGCGATGAGCGATCAAGCCGGCTTAAACTCCAGCGACTAGCGGACAAAAGTCAGAGATCAGCTAAACCCCTAATTCCTAATTGCCATTTCCTAGTTACTATATCGGAGGGGCGCAACCGACAGATTCGCCGTACATTCGAAACGCTAGGCTACAGGGTAATTAAACTCCACCGCGTAGAGTTTGGAAATTATAAACTGGGCAATTTGCCGACCGGCGAATTTAAGCCAACCCCCAACACCTAAGACTGTTCTTTCTGTCCGCTTGTTGTTTTTCGGTCGTGATCCCGGTTCTACCCACGCCTCCCAGCGCGTTTCACCAGCCAGTCGGCAGCGTAAACGGCCAGAACAAACACCGGCGCAGCGATCCAACCAAACCACTGAATCGCCGATGTGAGCATGACAAAACCGAGTATGACAGTGGTGATTTTCTCGAACACTTAACACCCTCACGAAGTCCATGCAGCCTAGGTTTCCCTAAGCCACTTTTGAAGTTGCAACGGATTTTACCCCGCTTATCCTGCCTTACGACTGACGAGTATTTTAACATAAAATCAGTACAATTTCAAAATTTAGCGCTTATCTGTTACAATTAGCTCAAATGAGTAAGTCAAAGATACCAATAGTAGCAATTGTAGGCCGCGCCAATGTAGGCAAATCCAGCCTGTTCAATGCGGTTATTGGCCGGCGCGAAGCCATCACCGCCGACGAACCCGGCACCACCCGTGACAGTCTAACGGCTAAAGCTAACTGGGGCAGCAAAGACTTCTGGTTGGTAGATACGGCCGGCATGAAGGCTCCCGAAGACGACTTTGAGCTAACTATCCAAGAACAAATTAGCGAGGCCGTAGCCGCCGCCGATGTGATTCTGGTGGTGGTGGAAGCCGACGTACCCGTAACCGAAGAGGACCGCCGCGTGGCCAAGCTCGGCCTAAAAAGCAAAAAGCCCGTTCTGCTGGTTGTAAATAAAATCGACAAGAATAAAAAAGCTAATCTAGACGACTGGCTCAAACTTGGCGTAAAACCAGTTTTGCCGACAAGCGTAACTCAAAAAACTGGGCTGGAAGATTTGCTGGACGAAGTAGCTGCGCGTTTGCCACAAGCCAGGATTCACCAGGGTCCAGACCGCATTCATGTTGCGCTTTTAGGCCGCCCAAACGTAGGCAAATCGGCGCTATTTAACAGCCTGGCCAAAAAACAACAGGCGATAGTGGCCGATCGTGCCGGCACGACACGCGATGTTAACCGAGCGACAGTGCGCTACCACGAACGCGAAATCGAAATCATGGACACAGCCGGAATTCGCCGCAGTGGCAAGATCGGCAGGGGAGTCGAACACTTCAGCGTCTTGCGCTCACTAGCCGCGATCGAAGAAGCCGACGTCTGCTTGCTGCTCATGGATTCCACCGAACTAAATGTAGCGTTGGATCAAAAAATCGCCGGTTTAGTCAAAGAAGCAGGCAAGGGTTTGGTGCTGGTGGTTAGCAAATGGGACCTACTGGAAAAAGACAGCTACACCTACGACCAGATCGCCCCGCGCCTAACTCACGATTTTGTTTTTGTTCCATGGGCGCCGTTGATATTGACTAGTTCAGAAACCGGCCAAAATGTTACAAAAATCTTTGATCTAGTATTAGAAATTGCCGCTGCGCGCTTGCAAAAATTCCAAACCGCAGAACTCAACCGCTGGCTGCGCCACTGCGTTGACCAACATGCTCCTGCCGGACTCAAAAACACCCACCCACGGCTCAATTACATGGTGCAAGAGGGCGATATTGATATGCCCAGCTTTAAAGTCTTTGGCTCACAGCTTAAAATGCTGCACTGGAGCTACAAGAGGTACCTAGACCGCAAGTTCCGCGAATCCTGGCCGCTATCCGGCACACCGCTAAAATTTTGGTTTATAGAAAAGAACACCGACCGCCCAGCAAACAGGAAATAGCGAGCAGTAACTAGAAGACAGGGTATAAAACCCGCGATTTAAAAATAAACACACACCAACCACCCCCATCAACACTCAAAACCTCACATTTTATTCTAAATAATTAATTGTCACAAAAACGGCGATCGCCGTTCTATTGATAATTTGCGAGTAGCTACAGAGGTAGGATTTTAGTAAAGTGACTTACCAGTCGGTTGTGTTGATCTATGGTGTCCGTCTCTATTAACGCGACATGTGGGGCAATCTCTGGCAAAACATGCTTAATTATCTCGATCTGCTCCAAGCAGGGGAAAGGGTGAACCCACAAACTGCGCTGTAGCATAAAAAAACCAAGTGATTTTAGCTTCTCTACCAAAAAAGTCCGGCTGTATTTGCTTTGCTCCGGAATATCAAAAACAACTAGGCGCCAATGTCCGTCCCATTTCTTTTGCCGCGGTATAGTCATAGTTTCAAATTGAGCTTTTAGCGAGCGCTGCCGGCCATCCTCCGTTAAGCGAACTTCAAACCTATCATCGCCAAGATCAATTACCTCAACCAAGTTTCTCCGCTTGGCGTAATAGGCAATCTTACGAGCATCTAAAGATTTATCTAGCTTTTTTAGTATTTTGAAGAGTGGTTTTTCGAGCGCCTGCACACTGTTCGGAGCAGTAACCATCAACGCGCCCGCGCCGCTCAACGCAATAAGCCACACTAGCTCATCGATCACCAAAGATGTTTTTGTCCGAAGTGGCATCTTATCGATAATTTTATCACAAAAACGGCGATCGCCGTTCTATTGATAATTTGGGGATATGGAGGTTTTTGTCGATAATGGGGTTATGGCCTTTTTCCAAAAAAAACAATTCGATAACGCCCAGCCGCTTTATACGATCAGCGCCGGCAAAACCGTTCTAATAATTGGTTTGGGTAATCCGGAGTCAAAATACGATGGTACGCGGCACAATATTGGCTTTGCGATTTTGGACGAATTTGCGGCTAGCAACGACTTTCCTGGCTGGACATCTAAAAAAGACCTAAAATGCCTGCTAACTATGCACACTCTTGGCCAAACTAGAGTAATCTTGTGCAAGCCAACTACCTATATGAATAATAGCGGAGAAGCCGCCGCGGCTGTGCAGCGGTTCTACCGGGTTTATAACAGCGCCACGCTGGCCGTTTACGACGAGCTGGCGATACCGTTTGGCAATTTGCGCACCCGCGTTGGCGGATCAGATGCCGGACACAACGGAGTAAAATCGCTCATTACTCACATAAGCGAAGATTTTGGCCGATTGCGAATCGGCGTTGGCAATGATATTAGCGATAAGGCCGACGCCGCCAATTTTGTGCTGGGCAAATTTACCAAAGCAGAACAAGACTTATTGCCACAAATCACTCGCGAGACGAGCGCACTAATAACCGAATATATCTTCGACGGCCATTTGCCACATCAAACCCGCCTGGCAGCTTAGAACTGAGAGTCCAGAGCTGGAAGCTAGGAGACAGGAAAGAATTCAGAATCAGTAGCAGTAAATAGCAGGTCGGAATTAGCAGGCAAAAATTGAGAATTCAGAATTCAGAATTCAGAATTCAGAACCGAGAATCATCAACCATAGCCTAGCTCTTATTTTATTATGAAAAGGCCCGCTCGTAAGAAAAGCGGGTAGGTAGAGCGGAACGAATCCGCTCTACCAGCCTTTCCACGAACGGGCTGGAGACCGTTCTATCCTACAAGGTCACCTCTTGACCTCTACCCCCTTCGAGTCCTTGGAGTAGCGCCGGGCTTCGAGGAGGTAATAGAAACCCTCAGGCTCCCGATGTGATTCTGCAAAAAACGAGCCGGACCAACGTGCTGGAGCTCCCGCCAAGCAGCCGTCTGCTCGATCGTAGGAACCGGAGGGCATTGGTCCGTATATCGGAAGGTCATTATCTTAAACAGGTTCGGTCGGCGGCAAGGACTTGAGCTGATGACATCAAGTGGTTCGCCAGTACTCCGCAAGGAGATACGGTTCCTTGAACCCGTTTTCACAACCGACCGCCCAGGCACCATCAGCAGATAGTCGTGGCCCTTCAACCGCAGGACAACCCGTTGCCAGTTGTCCGACGGGTGGACGTTGGACGTGATAGTGCGACTCGGCAGCGAATCATGACGCCTCATCAGCACAAAGTGCGGAATCCGCGTATAGCCCTTAGCACCATGTCGCAAACCAACCTGTAGCGGAAAGCTGCGCTTAAGCTCCAAAGGTGTATGCACTAGATACTGCCTAGTAGTAAAACCAAAGCCGCTGGCCCCGCAATCCCTCCCAAGGGACTCGCAGTAGGAGGTCTCATCCGACACGTCACCGAAGGCCGGGCCGGGGGTCATGATATAGAAGAGCCAGCCCGCCATTGAGCAACAGATTACGATGACGGCCAACACGACTGAAAAGGCCAACAACCTGACCGCGGCCACACGTACTTTATATACAGGCGGGTTCATTTAAGCACCTCCAAATTGTAGTAGAACGGTTCGAGCAAGGCGAAACTTCGCCTTACATTAATATTGATTATAAACTACGCTTGCTAATTCGCCTAATTAGTTGCGTATCTTTTAAGTCGAGTGCCTTTGGTTGGTTTTCCGTATCCCAACCTCAGAGATGGCTTCAGGGTTTATGGTTGATAGTTTATGGTTTATGGTTTATGGGCTAATCCTGAACGCTATACGCTATACGCTTTTATTTTTCCTTCATACATAAAGAGCTCCGGAGGGGGTGGGCACCGCCGGAGCTCATTACACCCTTCAACCCACCCCGGCAAAACATCGAGAACCATTAATGTTTGAGGTTCCGTGTCTCCCTGCAAGAAAACTTGCAGAGTAACCGTTCAGGCTCGCCTTGATATAGGGACTCATTCATCCGAAGACAAATAAGGTTAAAGGGGTTAGTATGCTTAAGAGCTCTCCTACACCTTTTCGCTTTTTAAAACTTAACCATTTGTATTGCTTTAGAACCGGCAATATACTAGAAGGAGTTAGGTCCTTGTTAAAAAACAAGAAGGTACAGGAGATCATGCTAGCCGCGAGCGGAGGGTACAACTCGGGCAAGACAACCTCTTAAGCACTCTAACACTCCGTTAATTAAAACGAAGTTAGAATTGGGGGATATAAGGTGCGTAAGAGACCTTTAACAGTACTTACAAGTTGCAATTCTAGCAAAAAAGTGTCGTCAAGTCAATACTTTTTAATGAATTGGACTTTTGCGCTAACTTTATACATAACCATAATGATCAATCTGTTATAAATAATAGGCGAGGAAACACGATGGGTTTGGCCGAAAATAAAATCAAAATAAACGATCCGGATTACCCTGTTAGTTTGGTAAATATTAACCACGCCCCCAAGCAGCTTTATTGGGTGGGGGCTCATCCATCCAAATGGATCGACCGGCCAAAAGTGGCGATTGTGGGCAGCCGCAAAATTAGTAATTACGGTCAACAAGTCACACATAAACTGACATTTGAACTTGCCCACGCCGGGGTTGTTATAATCAGCGGCTTGGCGCTGGGCGTGGACGCGGTTGCCCACAAAGCCGCGTTAGAAGCCGGCGGAATAACGGTTGCGGTTCTGCCGACCCCATTAAATAAGATCGCACCCACAACCAACTACAATTTGTCCCAAAACATGATCAAGAGTGGCGGAACTTTAATAACCGAATATGCCAATGGTGTTTTGCCTCAAATCGGATTTTTTACCGCCAGGAATCGTATCGTATCAGGACTGGCAGACGTACTGCTAATTACAGAGGCTGGTTTGAAAAGCGGCACGATGAATACTGCCCGGTTCGCGCTCGAACAGGGCAGAACGGTGATGGTTGTACCGGGCAATATAACCAGCCCGGGCAGCGAAGGCTGCAATAATTTAATCAAAAGCGGCGCTACGCCGGTAACGTGCGCAGAAGATGTTTTATTTGCCCTTGGCATAACCCCGCAAACTGCTAAACAACAACGCATTTTTCGCGGCACCCTACACGAACAAAAAATACTAGAGCTGATTACTGCCGGAACAACAGATCAGGAAGAACTAGCGCTACTAAGCAAATTAGATAGCGCCACGCTTGGCAGCACTCTAACCATGCTAGAAATCAGTGGCCACATCCGACCTTTAGGCGGCGGGAATTGGACAATGAGCTGAAAGCTTAGAGCTGAGAGTCCAGAGCTCAAAAGCTTAAGACCAGGAATTCAGAATTGGGAGTTGAGAATAGGGAATGAAAAAAGCGGACAGCGGGCAGGGAAGAACAGTCAGGAATTAGCTTCTGATAACTAATTTTACGGGGGTGATATTTGCTATTTAGTGATTACAATGTTACTGTATAGTTAATTCTTTTCCGTATGGAAAAGTCCGCCGTTTGTTTTCAGGCGAAGGAGGTTCGACAGCTCATCTGCCGAGGTACATCAGGAGGTTAGCCGTATGGCTACCGAAGCAGTCAAGGTTGTTGGCGGTCCGTCCCAGTGGGACTTGATCATCAAGGGTCTGGCTCATCAGGAACCGGTGACGTTCAAGCTCGAGAACGGCAGCGACGTCGCAGTGGCGATTCGCTCTATCGCCAACGAACAGAACTACGACACGGTCACCCCAGACGATGAGGAATATACCCGCATCGGCGGCTGGCTCATCGAGGGCGAACGCGTCCCGAGCGAGTCCGAACTCGATACGGACATGTTCTATATCGTGTACTTGTCCTACTCGACCGAAACGCGCCAGGGCTTCTACAACATCTACGAGTTCGATCTCGGATCTAACCCCGATGCCGCCTATCACGAATTGCTCCGCTACGAGTGGGGCGACCGTGTGTGGGGCGGTGACGGCTGGCGACCGTAGGTCACCATCAAGGTGGGCAGAGTCCAAAAAGGACAAGTGCGGTATCGTAACGCGCCACCTTCTGCCCCAAAAAGCCCCGCTCAGCACATCGCCAGTGGGACTTCTCTATTCCTGTTCTTTATCCTGAGTTCCAAATTCTCCATTCCCAGTTCTTTATTCTTTATTCCTATCTCTACGCTGTCCGCTGTTTCATTCTAGTTCCTGGCTCTTTAGCTTTCGGCTGAGGATTCTTGGCTTCTTAAATTTGTATTTTCGCTCCGATAGTGTTATAAATATAGTGACGTTTTGCCTGAGCTCGCGGTTATCCGTTTTAGCTCCAACCCGTCGATCTTCGACAAACAGGCATTTTATCCGCTTACCCCCAACTGAAAGGTAAGTTAGCTATGGCTAATTCACCGCAAAAAACACGCTGGCATAAGGACCCCTTGTTCTGGTTCTTGTTCTGGCTTGGTGTAACCCCGATACCCATGCTCATAATCCTGTACGGGCTAGTCTCGGCGGTACACGGACACTGGGGAACGGCAGCAGGAGCTTTGCTCGGCGGTACGTTTCTCGCCGGCTTGGTAGGACACATGCTCGACTTGGTAGCACGCAAGCTTCCGCCAGCCCCGAAGGGTCCGACCACGGTCACATCCCTCCACGACGCACTCACCAAGACCAAGTTCACCGATCACAAATCAGAGGAAGACGATTTATGAGCGCAACCGATTCACCGGACTTCCAGCCCGGCGATGTACTGATGTGTACTACCTACACCGGAAGGTGCCGCGGGCCATACACTGTATGCGACCCAGTGCGCACCCGCCGTGGCAAGGTGCGTCTGCGGGGACCGAAGGGAGGCTACTTCACCGCCTGGTGGCGGCTGGGCCAGCAACACCCGATCATCAAGATCATCGGCCGGGGCGAAACGCCTGCGGCGAAGTAGCAGTTGGCAACAGCGCGGGCTCTAAGACCCGCGCTGTTGCCGGCAGTGCCCCATTAAAAATGTCTGTTTGTTTTTCTTATTTAATATCGCATCAACGAGCCGCTAAATCATAAATAGCGATAACTTTCATAACCGTTAAGGGTTGCTTTAATACTCGGGTTGCAGTAGTTTACTTAATGATTATGTCTGCTTCATCTAAAAATTTGATTATCGTAGAAAGTCCGGCCAAAGCCAAGACAATTGGCAAATATTTGGGTGCCGATTTTACTGTCAAAAGCAGCATCGGCCACATAAGAAACCTACCCAGCAAAAACGGCAGCATTGATGTTAAAAACGATTTCGCGCCGATATTCGAAATCAGCGAAGGCAAAAACAAAGTCGTGGCCGAACTACGCAAAGCCGCAAAAACTGCCGACACCGTGTGGCTGGCGGCCGACCCCGACCGCGAAGGGGAGGCGATCGCCTGGCACCTGGCTCAAACCTTAAAACTTGACCCTAAAAAAACTCGCCGCATTGTTTATCACGAAATGACCAAAAAAGCGGTAGAAGCGGCAATCGCCAACCCGGGCGAAATTAACCAGGAACTGGTAGAGGCCCAGCAGGCTCGCCAAGCGCTGGATTATTTGGTGGGATTCGAACTTAGCCCAGTGCTGTGGCGCAAAGTTGGACCAAAATTGAGTGCTGGGCGCGTCCAAAGCGTAGCGGTACGCATTATCGTGGAGCGAGAACGCGAGCTCGATGACTTCACAGCAGAATCCACCTTCAAACTTGAAGCGATTTTTAAACTAGCCGACGGCACCGAACTAATCAGTGCCGCGCCAGTAAAATTCAAAACCGCGGCCGAAGTTGAAGAAGTTCTAAAAGATTACGCTCAGAGCGATTTTACGGTAGCCGACATCACCAAAAAGCCAGGCCTGCGCAGTCCAAGCGCCCCGTTCACTACCAGCACCCTCCAGCAAGTCGCGTCGAGTTCGCTCGGCTTTAGCCCGCGTAGCACCATGAGCCTAGCTCAACGACTATACGAAGCCGGCCACATTACCTATATGCGTACTGATTCGCTTAATCTAAGCGCCGATGCCCTGGGGGCAATGGGCAATTATATTAAAAAGGAATACGGCGGCAATTATTACCAAGCCCGAACATTTAAAACAAAATCCGCTGGCGCCCAAGAAGCCCACGAAGCGATCCGCCCCACCGACGTTCGCGTGCCTTTCGCCGGTGCCGACGAACAGCAAAAAAAACTTTATAATCTTATTTGGCGGCGCACTATGGCCAGCCAAATGTCCCCGGCCAAACTAGAAAAAACCACCATAACTATTGCCGCCAGCCAGTCTAAACAAGTGCTGGAATCAAGCGGCGAAATCGTAGTGTTTGACGGTTTTTTGAAAGTTTACGGACGCTCGAGCGAAGACAAGCTACTGCCGAACATCTCTAGTGGCGAGTCGCTCGAACTCATCAAGGCAGAGGCGACAGAAAACTTAAGCCGCGGCCCAGCCCGCTACACCGAAGCCTCGCTCATCAAAAAACTAGAAGAAATGGGTATTGGCCGGCCAAGCACCTACGCTTCCACCATCTCTACCATTCAAGTACGAAACTACGTTGAACGAGGCGACATAGAGGGAGTAGAAAAAGAAATAACCGTCCTGGAACTCAAAAATTCAAAGATTCAGACCCTAAAGTCCAAAATCCAATATGGCAAAGATAGCAACAAATTATTCCCAACCGACACCGGCATTGTCGTGACCGACTTTTTGGTCAAACATTTTGCCAAGGTGATGGAATATGATTTTACCAAAACTATCGAGGAAGAACTCGATCATATCGCCGAGGGCAAAAAAAAGCGGGTAGAGGTACTGGAGCATTTTTATACGCCATTCCATGAGCTTATTGAGCAAACCGCCGACATAACTAGGGCAGAAGCCAGCCAGGCTCGCCTGGTGGGCAATGATCCGGGAAGCGGCCTGCCGATTTACGCCCGTTTTGGCCGCTACGGCGCCATGCTGCAAAAGGGAGAGCAGTCAGATGATCCCAAACCTCAATTCGCCCCAATGCCAGCCGGCACCAAACTCGACACGGTAACACTGGAACAAGCATTAGAAATGTTCAAGCTACCCCGGTTACTAGGCAAAACAAGCGACGGCAAAGAAATTAAAGCCAATATTGGCCGATTTGGGCCATATATTGTTATCGATAAATTGTTCGTATCAATCAAACCACTCGACCCGCACACCATCACACTCGACCAAGCGCTAAAGTTATACGCAGAAAAACTGGCTAGTGATGCCGCAAAAAACATCACCGACTTTGGCGACGGTATTAAGGTGTTAAATGGCCGATTTGGCCCCTACGTTACCGACGGCAAAAAAAATGCTAAAATCCCCAAAGACGTCGAACCAGAAACCATCACGCACGACCAAGCCAAAGAAATGTTAGCCAAAGCCCCAGCCACAAAAAAACGCGCGCGTCGTACCACACGCAAAAAATAACATCTTAAAGAAAGATTAAGTTGTAGCAATTTATACATTGCACAATATAGTGCATAGTCGTCCAATTAGTGATACAATAACCGTGTTACTAAATCTGATTTAGAAATATGTTTGACTTTTAAAAATTAAAGTTTTATAATTAACCAAGTAAATACAACTAACAGGGAAGCTATGACCACACCAGAAGCCACAAGCACACTTGATATCGAATCCGCAGTAAAAGCCATCTTAAGCGCCATCGAGCGTGAACGAGAACGAGAAATTATTTCTCGTCGCTTTGGCTTGTTTGACCGCCGCGAAACCCTAGAACAAATCGGGGAACTGTTAGGTATTACCCGTGAACGCGTCCGCCAGCTAGAAAAAGCCGTTCTAATCCGCCTAAAAGCCGCTGCTACCAGCGACCTGCCTTATATCAAAGAAGTAGACAAAGTCCTAAGCGAACACCTGCAGGAATACGGCAAAATATCTCGCATTAGCGACATAACCAGCCACCTTGTTCCCTCTAACACTAAAGTTGACCAATCCCGAGTAGCATTTTTAGCCCACCTAAGCCCGTCCATCGTAGTTATCGACGATAACGACCACCTATTCCACGCCGCTGGACTTGCCAAAGAACACACCGAAAAAGTTATAAGAAGCCACGTAAACAAAATTATCGGGGCCATAAACGAGATTGGCGAACCCGCAAGCATCGAAAAAGTTGCCGAAAAAGTCGGTAACAGCGACGTCACTCACGTAAAATCCCTAGCCAGCATTTCTAAAAGCTTAGCTACCCTAAACAACCGCTGGGGACTGACAAAGTGGCCAATGGTTAATCCTAAAAACATACGCGACAAAATCTATGTAATCTTGTACGAAAACGGCGAGCCAATGCACTTTGGCGAAATTTCTGAAGCTATAAAAGGCAGCAGCTTTAAGCGCAAAGACGTTACTACCCAAGCAATCCACAACGAACTCATCAAAGACAAACGCTTTGTGCTGATCGGCCGCGGAATCTATGCGCTAAAAGAGTGGGGCTATAAAAAGGGAACTGTATCCGACGTTATTTCTGAAATCCTACGAAAAGAAGGCAACGCATTGCACCGCGACGAAATCGTTAAGCGCGTCCTAAAAAGCCGCCAGGTAAAAGAAACTACTATTCTGCTTAACCTGCAGGGCAAACCACAATTCAAGCGCGTAGCCAAAGCTACCTACGCCCTAGCCGAATAAACCCACCACAACCTACGCGCTACATGCCTTCGCAAGCTCAAAACAAGTTTGATCTTGTAAGTCGTTCTTTTGGCGCCTGAGCACATTTTTTCCCTGCGATCCGACTCTAAACTTGGTGGACGTACTCAAATAGATCGTAGACAATCGCGTCTCGTAGAATAGGTTTGTAAC
>CAZUXR010000017.1:0-19927 GCA_964624785.1 uncultured Candidatus Saccharibacteria bacterium | reverse complement strand
CTTTGCTGGCTAAAGATGCCGGCGAATGTCCCGCTGGTGTATTTGCGAAGGCGCTGCGCCAGCTGCGGACCAGTGCCGCCCATGTGCAAAAGCGTGTCGTATAGATCACTGATTGTTGGCGGAATTGACCCATGGGTAAGCGGATCGTTGGTGATTCCTGCCCGGGCGTAAGTTTCTATTAATGCAGCGTCCAGGTCGGCCTCTTCTGCTGGGCTGAGTGCCGGTGTCATAGCCGCGCCGGTTCCCTGCATTTGTACTTGCGCCCCGCCCATCATTAATCGCAGTAGCCCGTGCAGAGTTATTAGGTTTGACCGCAGGGCGTTGTCGGCTTCTTCTACATCTACAACTTGCGGTAAATCAAAAGGGTTAATGCGCGTGGAGCTGTTTAAACTAAGCCGTACGTAAGCCCCGCCAACGGCGTCGCACATTTTTTGATATTCGTTTTCTGGGTCGACTATAAAAACTTCTGTGCCAAACATCATGCTGCGCAAAGCTTCGAGTTTTACGGTAAAGCTTTTGCCGGCGCCGGACTTGGCAAATACTACGCTGTTGCCGTTTTCTAGACTAAAGCGGTCAAAAATCACCAGGCCGGAGTTGTGCATATTAATGCCGTATAAAATGCCATTGTCTTGAGTAAGGTCGGCACTGGTAAATGGGAAACAGGTGCTAATTGCGCCGGTGTTCATGTTGCGGTAAATTTGCAGCCAATCGCTAAACTGCGGCATGGTGCTGTTTAGCCCCTGTTCTTGCTGGGCGGTGGCCGGCTTGGAATAAATTAGTTGCTGGCCTAGCATTGACTCCACCTTATGACTAACAATATCTAGTTCTTCCTGGGAATTAGCATAAATCGTAAAATACAGACCAAAACGGAAGAAGCGCTCTTCGCCAACCTGTAGTTTGTCGCGCAGTTCTTCGGCATCTTGGACTGCGGCTTGTTTGCCCGGGTCGCGCACCCGACCCTTTTCGCTGTCGATCTGAATCCCGGCTTCGAGCTGGCTAACTTTTTTGCGCAGGTTGTCTAAGATAACTTTGCTTTCTACGGGCTGAATTACCATGCTAAGATCGATAATTTCGTCTAGATTAACAAGACCAGATAGCCAGCCGGTGTAGAGTTGCCGTGGATAGCCGTAAACGTAATATGTACGGCCGTAGCGGGTGCCAAGTTGGAAGAATTTGCTACTAAATTCCAGAGAACTTGGAGCAATAAAGTCGCGCAAGGCTGTAATGCCTTTGGCGAACGCGGCATCCACCTCTGTCTTTTCGCGTGTTTGCTGGGCGACCACCGGATCTTGCGGCAATGGCTGCTTTTTCTTAAAACCTACCATCAGAAGGATTCCTTGTCTAGGTGCGGGGTTGGGGCGTCGCCTGCGCCTTTGGTGACTACATCGGCATTTAGCTCGTTAAAGTTTTTGAGTTGTTGCCTGGTGGCCGTGTCGGGATTGTAGGCGTCGTAATACAGTTCGATTAGTTCCTGGGTATCGAGCGGAATGCTTTGGATGCTGCAATCTAGCAAACCAGCCATAACAGCCTGTACCCGGTTGCGCAGTTCGGTTTTGGCTTTTTCTAGTGCGGCGTCATCTATTACTACATGCGGGGCTTTTTTAGTGCTGCTAAACAAATCTATCACGCCCGTAAAAAAACCTTTGCTTTGGTTTAGAGCGCTACGCAGGCTTTCGTCCTTATCGGGGTAAGCGATTATTACGTAGAACTTTTTGTCCATAATGTTGGTTTGCTGGGCAATTGCACCCAAAAAATCGATGTAATCCTGCATAAGCAGGCCCAGAAGCATGTTGTCTTGTTCGGTGCGGATTTTGTCCAGTCGCTGTAGGTAGGGCTTTAGGTCAATTTTTTCGCTGCGCACAAATATCTGAACCGGAAAGTACAGCGAATTCAAAAATCCCTGGTAACCAAACTCGATCGCCTCGCGCTCCTGGGGGCTCATTAGGTCAAAGTTGATCGATTTGCACATAATTACGGCGCGGAATGTGCCGTCGTTCATAATTACAATACCATCGCGGATTTCTGCTATCTGCAAGGCATTTTGAGTGCTGTTTGGGTTTGAACTATTGGTTCCAGTCGCCGTCGTAGTCGTTGCTGGCTGCGGCGTAGCCTGGGCGCTCATAAACTAGCCGCCTTTTGTTTGGTCGGTTCTGGCTGTAACCTGTAACCTGTAACCTGTAAACTCATATTTTTCCACCCATTTTGGCTTGATTACTCATAAGATTAATGGAGGTCAATCTCCACTTCGTTCGGCCCAATATTAGTAACTTTTGGTCCGCGGTTAGCAAGGTGTGCTACCGAAGCTACGCTTAAGGGTAAAACATTATCACTTTGAGCTAAATCTAGTTTAGCAGTAGTAGCGGGCTCTGTCACTGTTGATTGGACTGGCGTTTTTGCTGGTGTTTCTGTTTTTTTGGGTTTTGGTTCTTTTTTCTTTTTAGCTCCTGATTTAGGAACAATGTGCGGATGGTGAGAGCGAACATTTTCGTCAATTTCTCGGATATGATCCAAAAGGCCCTGTTCGTCTAGACCCGAGGGAGGTTCTGTCCGTCCGCTATCCGCTCGCTGCTGCCCAGGATCTACAATTTTTGTGCTTACAAACACTGTTTCTTTAACACCTGGCGGCACTGTATGATCTAGGAATTCGGTATCTATTCTGGCGGTTCCAGATTCTTTTATGGTTTGCTTTACTTTGCTAGCTATAGCTTTTTTGCGGTCAACATCCGCTTTTTGCATAAGACCTTCAAAATTTTGTGCGGTGACGTTATTTTGCGCGTCCAGAATATCATCAGAAGCATGCACATCGATAACTGCTTGTGGCTGGCGCACAGAAGACATGCTAACTAGCCGGTCGGAATTAGGTTCTACGGCATCAAAATAATCCGGCTCAGACCCAAGATTAACGGCGACATTTTTTACTGCCCAGCCACGGCTGTCGATAGTGGTTGCTAGTGCTCGCAGCCGGCTTTGTACTTCGTCTTGGGTAAAGTTTTTTGTCAACTGGTGCTCAATTCTTTTTGGTGCGGTTATGGTGACAAGTTCGCTAATGTTGTTTTGGTTCCAGATTCGAGTGCGGGGTTTAACGCGGAATCGTAAACGTGACAGCAGCCAAACTTCTGTTGGTTGCTCGCGGCCTATCGGCAAAGCCAGAGTGCCAAAAACAAACATTGGCATGGCAAATATTAACATAACCATCCATCTGACTGGGCCGAGTTCGGTAGAAATCGCCAACCTAACATCTATATAGCCGCATATTAACGCTATAGCCGCGTACACAAAACCTTTCAAGCCAAGTGGGCCAATTAGCTTGTCTTCGGCCTCGATATCCTGAATTACTTTATAGACAGCCATGGGGTGGCTCCAAGGTTACGGGGGGCAGTTTACAGGTTACAGTAACGACTATAGTGCCCGGTTTGTGGTTGACGGTTTGTGGTTGATGGTTTAGATTCCCCATTTGCAATTCTTGAATTCCCTATCCTGCTAATTCCTAGTTTCTAGTTGCTACCCCGTAGCTATGCTTATAGTATCTGACAGATTACCGCTTATGGCAATGTTTAGCTTTCTGGAGGTGCGGCGGGCGGTGATGAATCATCTTCCGAGTCACGAGTGCGGCGCTCCTGGGGTTTGTATAATGGTGAGTCTTCGAACTTTTCGCCCTTTCCAATAGTTTCTGGGCCGCGGGGGTGGGCTATGTGTAAGGTCCCAGATTCAAATCCGCGTTGTGTGCCTTCCCGTACAGCCTCGGTCATTCTGGCATAATCAATTGGTGTGCCGCCAATGTCTGAAGTTTGCGGAGCGTTGCCGCCGCGAGGCGTCGCTCCTGGCCCTGGCGTGTAGGCGGGCCCGCTCTGCCCAGTATTTGCCGCGGTTGTGCCGCCCCCACCGGGAGTATAGGCGGGGCCAGATGGTGCCGTAGTTCCACCTCCGCTGGGTTGAGTTCCTGGAGCTTGCTGAGTATTGCCCCCACCCCCACTAGATCCTGAATTTGACGAAGTCGGCGCGGGACTCCCCCCGCCTGCTACCGGGGTAGAGTCATCTATAACTCCGTGATCATCAACTCTGCGCTGTATTTCTACGGCCGCACCTGTTCGAACGCTAGCTAGAGGGTCGGAAGCTCCGCCTGGCAAAGGTGCCGGCATGTTGCCAGACACATGCTTCATCCTTCTGTTAATGTCAGCACTTATACCCCCCGCAATATTTGAATTCGCGGACGCTTGATTATAAACAGACATTAATCTTGCAAGATCCGCTCTAGCTTCAGTATCGTTAGGATTGGTGGATATTCTTCCCTCTAAGGTGTCGACGATGCTGTTAAAACCAGATGAACTTAATGAGCTCATGTCCTCGGCTTTTAGCCCATCAATAGTGCGATGAAGGTCACCCGTAGTTGCATAGTCAGAGTTCTTGAATAGGTGGGGTAGCGCAGGGAATAATTTAGATATATTATCTTTTGTAAATTTATTCATCATGGCTATTTCTTCAGCGCTACCATTTTGCATAACCTCATTAAACCTTCGCTGAATAGTCGCAATATTGCCCTCTCCACCTAGCCTTGCTAGTTCGTTGAGACCCGCCTGCCTCTCTATTAAAGAGGCTTCTCCGCCAGACTCAATCTGATTTTCTCCCTGAGTATTTTTAAGGATGTCTCCCGCTGCATCTTTCTTATAGACAAGCCGGCCATTCTCCACATTAGGTCGCTCTCCTCTTGCCAGAGCTCTTGCATAATCGTCTTGGTCATCGGGATGTATATTATCAATTGAGTGCTGGGCTCGAGTTGTAGCTGCCTTTACGTCGTCAGCTTCAGACCCTACACCCTTGGCTATATAATCTGTCATTGCTCTTTCGCGTCTTTTACTGCCAGGAAGGCCAAGCAGTGGATCCCACTGGCCAGATCTAAACTGATCGCCTCTTAACAAACTTGATTTGCCTCTTGAAACACGTTCAGCGGATAATCTTCTTTTCTGATCCGCATAACCTTCTTTACGGGCATTGATGTAGGATTTGGGTTTTTCACTCATCTTATTACCCCAGCCGGTTACTGAGCCGGAGGCGGCTTTTAGGGCGCTGCCACCCCAGCCAAAGGCTTTTGGTAGTAAATAGTATGGGCCAAAGAATCCAAGCAGCACGGCCAGGATTCCAAACAGCCCGCCAGAATTGTCCGTAGGTCGCCCGACTATCCACGCAAAAATTTCGCCAACGGTTATCATTGCCATAATTAGTGGGAACAACATTAGGGCTTTTAAAAAGTTATCTGACCAAATTTTGTAATATTTGTTAGTGCCAGGCAAAATCCACATTACAAGCGCGACCGGCGCAAAGATCACACAGCCGATTATCAAGGCTTTTCTAAACAGCAATACTGCTAGCGCAACCATAGCTGCCACGAATACCAAAAATCCGAGCATAAGAGCTCCGAACGGGTTAAGCAGCACTGCAAGAATGCCCGCCAAAAGACCCCCTGTTACTACAACATTTGGCCCCCAGTCGCCAACCGACCCAATCAGTTTATCCAGGCCTAAATTATCTGGCCCGCCAAACGGCGCCGCCAGCAGATCCCCAATCCCCTGCCCAAATGCGTTAGCTAGCTGAATAGCATAAATTGCCATCACCCAAGACAGTTGTATAAGAATAATAGCTGCAATAATTTTGGGCAGCATTTTGCGAATGGTGTAAGCGTCTAAGAACCCCACCCCGCCGCTAGCCTGGGCAAGGATGGTTACTAGCATAACAATTACCAAAACAGCCGTGCCAAGTATTCTAAAGACCGCCCAGGCTTGTTTGACCTGTGGGTTAAGGTTTTCGCTAATCTTAAAGTTAAGTTGGCCCTCAACAAATCCGCGCACCGATGTGACGATTCCATCTATGCTGCGCAAAATGGGGCAAGCTAAGTACTCTATCCCAGAAGTGCCGTTTTTTTCGCAAGCGGCCGAATCATCCCCAGTAGAATCTAAGGCGGCTTTGCCGGCATCGAACCCCGTTTCGCACGCCGCGTTGCCGCCGCAGGATGATTTTGGAGCTCCATTTAATGCCGCCAGAAAGCCAGATTTACACTTTGCTTGATTAATAGCACTGCCGGTTTTACATTCTGCCGCATTATCTACCAGGTTTGCTTTTTGCGCTTCTGTCAGAGTTGTAGAGCCAGATGCCGGTGGAGTCGACGGAGGGGTTTTTGCGGCTGCTGCGGCATTACAGTCAGCGATATCTTGGGCTGATGGTGGGGTTCCCCCATTCTTATTAAGCAATTCCTGGAAACTGCATCCTGGCGCATTTTGTGCCAAAACTTTAGGGGTATGCATATAAAAAATAGCGGCAAAGATTGCAGCAAAAGCAAACACGGTCAATAAAGATATTTTGCCAGAGCCGATTTTTTTTATGGGAGTCATATTTATTTGCTGCTTATTAGGTAGTGCATATTATTCGCTAAACGTTCATGCTTAATCATAAAACAGATAGCCAAAGAAATAAAGCTAACTAAGAGTTAGTATTGGGTTTAATTTATGGTGTTGCGGCCAAGGTGCGTATTTATGGTATAGTTTTAACCAAGATAAATAAGCAAAAGATTTATGCAAATAATAAAAAACCAAATTAAAAAATATTCCAAAATAAATCTGCTCGTCGCTGGACTGATTAGCTTATTTATATTAACAATCCCGTCCACCAGCCTAGCAGCCGGTGACTGCGATACCTCTGGTACGCCAGCAACTACCAAAAAAGTTGGCAGCACGACAGTAAAAGTCGATGCAAAACCAGCAAAGCCGGCAGAAATTCAAAAATGCCTAAGTACCAACCCGATATTTGTTAAACTCAACGATATTGTAAACTTTTTGGCTATTGGGGTTGGTGTTGTGGTAACAGGGGCGATTGTGCTGGGCGGCATTCAATATTCGATGTCCGGCGAAAAGCCAGAATCCGTTAGCGCTGCCAAAAAGCGCATATCCAACGCCTTGCTGGCGCTTTTGGCATTTATTTTTATGTATGCGTTTTTGCAGTGGCTAGTGCCCGGCGGGGTGTTTGGATAAGATGTTTGGCCTACCACTCATCAAATTAGGCACTTTTTTTGCCTGCACTATCACTAGGGGAGGTTTTTTTGGATTACCACCTTGGTGGGAATATCTAAAACCTGTAACAGACGAAATTGGGGAATGCGTACCATCCTTTAGTTTTCCTAATGATGTTTGGGCGGTTGCTTTGGCAATAATAGACATGTTGATAAGAATCGGCGGTTTGGTTGCGATTTTTTCTATAGTGCTAGCTGGAGTACAGTACATTATGGCTAGCGGCAGCCCAGAAAAAGCCGCAACCGCCCGCCAGCGTATTTATAATGCATTGATTGGTCTAGCGATCGTATCTATTGCCGCAGCGTTAGTGGCATTTATTGGTAACAAACTGGGAACTTAGGAAGAAGGATAACTCATGCATATATTTTTAGCAGCAGGGGTTTGCAATACGGGCGGCAGTGGCGGATTGATTACATCGAGCAGCCTGCCGCATACCTGCGCAGATTCTGGCAATATATCTACCATTCTTATAACTTTATTTACCATAGTCGGAGCCTTGGCGTTTCTGTTTATGGTGATAGCCGGCGTTAAGTATGCGCTTAGCAAGGGGGAGCCAGACAATGTGGCCAAGGCCAAGAATGAAATAAAATATTCGCTCTACGGTTTGATAATCTCTGCTTCTGCCGCCGCGATAGTTAATTTTGTGCTGGGGAAACTATAGAATGAAGAGGATTATTCACATGGTGTTTTTGCTGTCGGTGTTAATACTGGGTCTAGGTCTGGTTGGACAGGCGGAAGCAGCCAGTACGAATCCGTTAGACGCGGGGTGTAGAATCATAGCCGATAAAGGGCCGGTTTGCAATGACGCCAAGGCCCAAGCAACTAATAACAACAACCCGGCGATTGATGTTATAAGCAAAGGTGCGAGCGTTATAGCGGCTATAGCCGGTGTTGGTGCCGTAATTATGATTATTACTGGCGGGATGAATTATGCAACATCAAGCGGCAATGCCGAAAACGCAAAAAGTGCAAAAAATCGGATTGTCAGCGCTGTAGTCGGGCTGGTCATTATAGTCCTGGCTTGGGTGATAATCAGATTTGTAACCGACAAGATATTGTCATAATGTTAGGATTTATGTAAAACTTATGCTTATGCGAAAGATTTCAATAATACTGGCTTTAGTTTTCTTTGGGCTAGCATTGGTATCCCCCGCTGGTGCGCTTGCGGCATGTAATCCAAGCTCAACTGTCGAGGCACTGCAGTGTGGTGCTAATGACTCTGCCGGAGTGCCGAATGCTGCAAATCCAGGCAATAGGCTTAACGATACGGTAAAAAATATAATCAACATTTTAACTTCGGCCGTCGGGGTTATATCTGTTGTTATGATTGTGGTCGGCGGCTTTAAATACATAACAAGTGGCGGTTCGTCGGACAAAGTCAGCAGCGCCAAATCAACAATCATTTACGCCGTTATTGGTATTGTGGTTGCAGTTCTAGCTCAACTAATTGTAAAATTTGCCCTAAAACAGGCAACTTAAAAAAGGAAGATTATGATCAAAAACATCCGTCATATATTGGTCGCCCTAGCCCTACTAATTCTGCCGGTTCTTTGGGTTTCGTCTGGCGCGGCATTTGCAGATGTTGCAGACAGCGCGTGCGGTGGTGCTCATGATCTAGAAATAAGCCCCAATCCCACCACCAAATGCGCTAGTCTCGGCAGCCAAGAAGGAACCATTAATGGGATTGTGGCTAAGGTTATTAACCTCTTTTCAATAGTTGTAGGGGTTGTTGCGGTTGTAATGGTTATAGTTGCTGGCTTTCGTTATATAACAAGTGGCGGTTCGTCGGACAAAGTCGGTAGCGCCAAATCAACCCTAATGTACGCTATCATCGGCCTGGTAATTGTGGCTATGGCCCAATTAATAGTAAGGTTTGTGCTTAATAAGGCGACATAAAAGGGCTTAACGAATAGACACAAGCATATTGACAGCAACATTATCGTGTATATAATTTAAAATAAGAAGTAATAAGGAATAGTAAAAATGATCAACAAAATTCGAACGTTAATTGTCTCAATAAGTGCAATGTTTATGTTTGCAGTGCCTTTAGCCATTCCGGCTGCTGTAAGTGCGCAAGCTGCTTCGGGAGCAGCCGATATCCAGAATAGCCTCTGCGGAGGCGCAAATGAACTAAAGGTTAATACCGCCCAAGACTGCCAAGCGGCTGACATAACAGGTTCGGGTGGTGGATTTAACGCCTTCCTGGCAAAGATCATTAACGTATTTTCTATAGTAGTGGGTGTAATAGCGGTAATTATGATTATCGTTGGCGGTTTCCGTTATATCACTAGCGGCGGTAAACAAGAGAGTGTTAGTGGGGCTAAAACTACTATTATGTACGCTATTATCGGTCTAGTTATTGTGGCTCTGGCCCAACTGATCGTAAGGTTTGTATTAGATAAAGCGATAAACGCCACTCCGTAAGGTTGTTTTTACTTTACCGGAAGTTATAATGAGGGCTATATGAACGCTGTGAATAAAATATTAATGGGTTTTGCCCTAGCCTTTGTTGCATTATTTTTACAAGCGGCCCCAGTATTTGCCCAGAGTGCGCAGGATCAGATTAACAATGGATTGTGTACTGGTGCTAATCTAACTTTTACCGATACGCCTACCGGTGGCGGATGTGATGCCGGCGATGCTACCGCTAAGATTAATAACCTGATCCATACGGTCGTGAACTTGCTTTCGGCTATTGTTGGTCTAGTGGCCGTTATTATGATTATCGTTGGCGGTCTGCGCTACATCACTAGTGGCGGGAACGATACGAGTGTTACTAGCGCTAAAAATACCATTTTGTACGCCATTATTGGGCTTATAATTGTAGCCTTAGCTCAACTAATCGTACGATTTGTGCTCAACAAAGTCACCAACAGCTAGCAATAGAATTTAGAATAAACCCACGGGCTAGCATACAAGTTGGGCGTAGGTGCTATAGCAAAGCTTCCTAACAACTAGTTTTCAAGAATAGAGAATGGGTAACTAAAAAACGTACAGCGGATAGTATAAAGCGTTCAGGATTAGTCCATAACCCATAAACTACAAACCATAAACCTCGGCTCTAAAGCGTAGCTTTACTGGATTTCGATTTTCTTGACTGTGTCTTGTTTGACCTTAGAAAAGCTGATAGTCAAAACACCGTCTTTTAGGACTGCTTCGATCTCGTCCTCTTTGACTGGGACCGGCAAAACAATGCTACGGCTAAATTCTCCCCAGTAACATTCTTGCAAGAAGTAGTTCTCTACTCCATCTTCGTTGCCTGCGCTCAATGTTCCGTGGACACTCAGTGTGTTATCGGAGATGCTTACGTCCAGATCGCTTTTGTTGACGCCGGCCACGCGACCTTTTACTACTAATCGTTCTTTAGTTTCGTAGACGTCAACTGCTAATTGCCCTGCAACTGGCTCGTCTTCGTCCCATTCAGAATCATCAATCGCCTGATTGTCTATCGGTGCGTCGTCGGCCACGACTTCTTCTTCACTCAAAAAAGCTGCTGTTATATCATCACCCATTAACAGATCGTCTTGTTGTTGGCTGCCTCGAGCCATATTTTTACCCTCCTTGACCCGCCAATCACTAACCTAGATTTTTGTGGCGAGCAAATACTCTTTAAAGTTTTTCAGTTTTTAGTAGAAGTCTTTGTGTTACTAAGTAGTATAGCCGAGCTTTGACAGGTAACGCAACAGGTTGCGCCCAACATTTACAACAGAATAATTACAACACACTGCTTTTTCCCCGAGGTCGACTTTTTTTAATCTGTTAATGCTTGCCATTAAAAGTCAAATCAATGATTATAAAAGTAGAATAATATGAGTATATTTGAAGCTGTAATCGGGTGGTTGGCGCCACCGGTTTGTTTAAGTTGCGGTATTGAAGGCGTGAATTTGTGCGATTTTTGTTCGGAGTCTTCCATGCTGCCGCTAGGCGAGGTTTGTGCTTATTGCAATTCCCTTTCTGAGCGCATGAAGGTGTGTGCTAAATGTCGCCGTTTGAGTCCGCCGGTCTACATATGGGTGGTTAGTAGTTATGATGGATTGGCAAATAAGTTAATTAAAGAATACAAATTTGGCGGTAATCGGGCGGTGGGTTCAAACATTGCCGCACTGATGGCAAATACTCTTTTAGAATTCAATTCAGATGCGGATATTGCCGGCGCAAATTATCTTGTGATGCCTGTCCCCACGGCAACTAGTAGAGTGCGGCAGCGCGGATTCGATCATTCGATGCTGCTTGCTCGCTGTGTTGGGCAAAATTTGAACCTGCAGAGCACACAAGCGTTGGGCCGGGTTGGTCAAACCCGTCAACTGGGAGCTAAGCGCGATGTACGCTTAAGTCAACCTGCGGACAGCTATTACGCCAAAAAACCTAACCTAGTAAGTGGTCGCAATATTTTGCTAATCGATGACGTAATAACAACAGGGGCAACTCTGCGCGCCGCGGCAAAAATCCTAAAAAAATCCGGCGCCAACCGCATAGACGCACTAGTATTCGCAAAACGTTTGTAAAAAAGCTGATTGTTGAATTTGGCGGAGAGGGAGGGATGACATCGTGCTTATGTATCTTGTCCTCGAAGCAAGCTTCTGCGGGTAAGATACAACACCCGAAACCCTCTCTACTCGTCAGCTAAAGCTGCCGACCGCGAGGAACCGAACCTGCCACCAGCCAATAAAAATAGCCTGACCAAAGCCAAGCTATTTTTATTGGCGGAGAGGGAGGGATTCGAACCCTCGCTGGAGATTGCTCCCCACTAACGATTTAGCAAACCGTCCCCTTATAGCCACTTGGGTACCTCTCCATAAGACCATGCAATTGTAACATTCCCTATTGGGGTCCCCGCAAATTTTTAATTTGCGTGGCGGAAGGGGTGGGATTCGAACCCACGGTACCGTTTCCGGCACACATGTTTTCAAGACAAGCTCCTTAAACCACTCGGACACCCTTCCAGGATTGTCGAAACGTTAACGAATAACAGGTAGATTGTAACAAAAAACACCTTAAGAAGCCAATCGGCCCGATTAGCTTTAATAGGCATAATTAATTACAATTACCTTGAAGTTAATAGTCGGAGCCAATACTACGGGCTGTTTATGGCAAAAAAGATGGACAACACAAAATCGGGCAAAAAACCATCGGCAAAATCTGGCGACAGTAAGACGATAGATGTTCGCTTTGAGCCTGTAGGCATTTTGAGTAAGCTTTCTGATTCAGAACAAGCTGAGCACGACAAAATATCGGGCATACTTGGTTGGGAGCAGACGCTTAGATCGAATCGTAAAATTTTATGGTGGCATGTTGTTTTGCCGGTTGTAATCGTAACTTTGGCCAGTGCGGCTTTGAGCGCTTTTGCTTTTGCTGACCGGTCTTTGGCCAAGGTACAGATGGGCGGCTTGCGGCTTGATCCGAATTCCAGCGTTCAAATGCTAGAAAAACAGATATCAAGCAGTGCGGCGGGCTACAAACTCGCGATTACTTACGACGATGGCAGCAAAAAACAGTTTACCCTCGCGGAAATGGGTGTGTCTGTTGATTCCGGTGCTTCCGTGCGGAAAATTCAAGCTGCTACCCGTGGGAGTTTGATCGATCGGCTGGAGTGGTGGCAGCCCATAACACTAGCCGCTGCAATCAAAACAGACCAAGTTGTTTTGACTAATTTTATAAATACCAAGGCCGTGCAGATTAGCCATGCGCCCAAAAATGCCAGTTTGTTCATCAAGGGCGATTCGGCAAAAATAACACCGGAAGAAGTGGGATTCGGTAGCCGTTTGGACAGCCCGCAGTCTAGTATTCTGGCCGCCGCCGCGGGTTTTGATGCCGCACCGTTAAAACTGCACCAGGGCAAAATTCTTCCCGATATAACCGCCGCTAACTTGCACCAAAGCCAAGTAAAACTAGCAGCCGTAATTAACCAGGACCTGAACTTTACGGTAGCCGGTCAGAACGTCAAGGCCACCCCGACAGACATTGCCGGCATGCTGGATCTTGCGCCGGCCGCCAGCGCCAAAACGGTGGACGTAACGGTAAACAGCGGCAAAGTGGCGCAGTATATTGACCGTATATCAAGGCGCTACATTCAGCCACCGCGCAGTCGATTGATCACAAAAATCGACGGTGGTACGGTGGTGTTGGACCAAGGAGCGAACGGCGTGGATGTGATCAACAAAGACCAAACCGCCGCCAGCGCCGCTCAAAAAATCCTGGACGGCAAAGGGGTAAAGATTGATCTACCAGTTAAATACGCCAGCGCCAAAACAATAGAGGTCCAGCCTTACGCTAAGTGGATTGTGGTAGATACAACCACCAAGCGCATGTACGCCTATGAGCAGACAAACTTGGTTAAAAGTTTTTTGGTTTCTGCTGGCGCGCCGCGGACTCCAACCGTAACTGGAACTTTTGCGATTTACTCCAAATTCCGCAGCCAGGACATGCGCGGCGGCAACGCCGATGGCAGCCGCTATTTCCAGCCCGCTGTTCCTTACGTTAATTATTTTTATAAAGATTACGCGATTCACGGCAACTATTGGCGCCCGACTAGCTATTTTGGCAATATTAACAGCTCGCACGGTTGCGTTGGTACTGCGCCGTCCGACGCGGCCTGGATTTACAACTGGGCGCCAATCGGCACTCCGGTTATCGTTCATACCTAAAACTGATACAATAAGCATTAGGAATTTAATATATTATGCAACCAGAAGAACAAACCCCATGGCAGTATAAGCCAGAAACTACCCCGGAAGCAGACAGCCCGCCGCCAGCCGCACCCGTGCCCAACGAAGATCCACAAGCGCAGCCGGCACCTGCAGACCTAGCTCCCTCGGTGCAACCAGGCAAATCGTCTTTTTCTTGGACAGCCGTAGAATTTATAGAGCATGAACGCGGCACTGGCTGGTACATGACGCTCGTCGGTGCAACGGCCCTGCTTGCAGGCTTAATGTTTTTGATCAAAGATATTTTTGCCACTGGCGTGATGGTCGTACTCGGAATAATTCTAGCCATCATGGCCGGACGCAAACCGCGCCAAATGCAGTACGAACTTTCTGGCGACGGCTTGCGAGTTGGCGAAAAACTATATCCTTACGGCGATTGCCGGTCTTTTGCGATTTTAACCGAAGAAGGCAATGTAAAAAGTATCACAATGCTGCCGTTAAAACGTATTGCCCTACCCGTTTCTGCATATTTTGATCCCAAAGACGAGCAGCATATTATAGACGCTATTAGCGACTATTTGCCGTACGAGGAGCATCAATCTTCGGTTGTCGACCGCCTAGGTCACCGCCTGCGAATCTAGAAATTCTTGGCGCAGCATAATTAGAGCCAATTTTTATCAATGCTATTGCAAGCTTTAGTGATCTTTAAGCTTGCTTTGGAGCTATTGGTTGTATCGGCAGGGCTGACTTCAAGCGTAATTTCACAAGTTGCTTTATCTAAAGATTTTTCGTATGTCACATTTGCGGAATACGTGCCTTTGTATTCCAGCAGGCGATCTAATGATTCAACTGGATTATTGGTCACGGGATCCAAGTTTGGAAGCTTACTCCATTGATTTTCGTCGAGTTGCTTTGCTAGCTTGTCTGCCATCGACTGCCATTTGTTTAGCAGATCGCTATCAATATTTAACTTATCATCTACCCGATAGTAGCAGTTCTTATATACGGATTGATCGCCATTGATACTGTTGCAGTATTGGCGGACTTGTTCATCTTTAAAACCATACAGTGCAAGTGTTTCATTAACATTACCGAACTCCATGTTATAGGCATTTTTAGAGTTTTGTTTAAGCTTTTGCTCGGTCGTTAATAAATGATAGAGAAGAAAGCTAGATGCTAGTAAAGTTATCGTAGCCAGAAATATATAGCCAGCACTCTTGTTGAATTTTATAGTAGTTATATCGTTACACTCAATTTGCTTGTGATTTGGTGCACCCGGCAGGATTTGAACCTACGACCTTTGGCTCCGCAAGCCAACGCTCTATCCAGCTGAGCTACGGGTGCGTGTTAAAACAGAGTTCAGTCTAACATAAAACAGGGGTGGTTGCTAGCGCTTTTGTTGTATGTTTTATAAACCAAGTATACTTAGTTTTATGGATGGCATAGGTTGGCAGGGCGGCTTGTTTCTTTGGTTGATTATGTTAGCGCCTATTCCGATTATTGGACTTACAATAGCCGCGATCATTTATATGGTAAAGAACAAGAAGTTTAGCGGTACCAAAAAAGTACTTTTAGCTATCGTAATTCTAGCCCTTAACCTGATGGGTGTTGCAGTTTATTTCTTAACTTAACTGATTGTGTGCAACACGCCAGTAGCTACAGATAATATTACTCTTAGGCTTAAGCCTTTTTGCAAAATGACCATGTAGCGTATAAGCTTACTGTAATGATAAATAATTACGCAAAACGCTCGTATTCGAAGTTTGTAATCCCGTTTACAATTATTATTTGTGCTTCAGAATCCTGGGCAAAAGGCTGGACTTCGTTTGTTCTTGTGCCGGCGTCGATAGTAGTAATTTTGCCACTTTACGCATTTATTTCGTACAGATCGGTTAAACAAGACACCGGCTCTTATGTGCGGTGGATTAGGCCTATGAGTATACTGCTCAGTATTTCCCTGCTTACTACCTACGTCTGCCTGCCTGGTTACGGAGACAGTGACGAAGCTTTGGTATTTGGCTTTTACACATCCAATAGGGGCTCTATACTAACTAGCCTTTCGACTATGGCCTCGGTTCTGGGTATGATACTTGTGCTCGTGGCCTTTGTTGCTCTGCTAGTTTTACTTGCCCTAAACGAACGTCAAGTCAAAAGTACGACTACAACAAACCCACCGAGCGCTGATCAGCCAACAGCATAAGCAACTTGCATTATAATTGTGCAGTGCATAGACTTAGTATTATGAAAAAGAATCAAAAAGGCTTTAGTTTTGTAGAGGTTATGCTCGTTCTGATATTTATTACGCTTATTGTCTTTGTGGGCTGGTATGTTATGAATTCAAACAAAGATAAAACGACCAGTAAAACTTCTTCGTCATCATCGCCGCAAACTAAAAAAACTGCCACAGATCCTTACGCTGGCTGGAAGACTTATTGCGATAAACAATCTATAGGATGCGTTAAATATCCGTCGGATTGGAGCTTGAACGAGGGCGATGCCAATGTGCAGCTTACAACTCCAAAAGAAGCCGCAAACCCGATCAATATTCTATATGACCTTAGCGTTCATGGTCCGGCGTCTTCTGATGGTAACATTGTGGTCGATAGTCTCGACTTGGCCATCCCGATTAACGGACTAAAGGCGGAAGAAGGAATCATAAAAGACGCCAATGCTCCTTATATATCGCTAGTTGATCCTTCTGGATCGTGGAATCATGGCACAGGGGCAACCACTTGGTCGCTAGGTGCTTCTCCTAACGATTTACCATATGATAATGATACAAAAGCAAACGCGTGGTTTACCAGCGCAGAAGCAAAGACTGCATTGCAGATCATCCAGTCATTTAGTTACAAACAACATTAACCTTATGCTTATTGTAAGAATGGGGTTTTATCGATATTCTTAATGCATGACGATAAATTATAAAAGTCTTTTTACTCTTAGAAAAATTCTGATTGCGGTGGCGATTATTGTGGTGGGGTTTGGCTGGTATATGTGGGAAACAGAAGGCAGTGGATCCGATAAAGCCACGCCACCGCCTGTAAATACTAAAATCAGTCCAAGCAAAAGCACTGCAAACCAAGGCATGAGTTCGGGTTCTACGGTCGCCGGACAGGACTATTTGGTAATTGGGCTCAATCCAACTCTTGGTTTTAAGGCCGCGAAAATAAAAGTCATGCTGCCGGCAAATATTAGGGACGCTTATTATTACACAGGTTCGGGTGGTACAGTTCTGTCTGCTCATTCGCTAGATAGCATACCTGGCTGCCAAGCCAACTATTACCTGCAAGGCGCGGCGCTGCTTGCGTACGACTTGGGCAAAGGTGATAAATCGGAGTTTAAAAGCAATCCAGACGCCGTAAAACTAGGCCAAGATTGGGTAGCGATTTCTACTAAGCACACTGACAGCTGTAGTAGCTCCAACCCCGCAACCCAAGGCAAAATCAATGCCGTAAAGCAAGCGTTTGTAAGCGCAAGTAAAACAATTACCGAAACCAAGTAACTTACTAAAGTCCATTAATCTAAAGTACTGGACTTTAGTAAGTCGCCTAAGACGATCGTTGCCGATCGTACGGAACACGCCCCAGGGGGCATGTAGGCAATCCGTTGTACAGCGTAGTTGTGGTTTAGCGGTTCTTGGACATAGCTCCCCAGATGTGGGATTCGACTTCCGTCGCGACCATATTCAGGCGCATACGCAGGAAGTCGATGTTGTCGCCCGTCAGGTGCTTCCTGCCACCATCGGGGAATGTCCAGAAGGCGCACCACTCATCATCCAGAAGGCAGAGATCGGCTCGCCCTCTGGTTTGTCCGCCCGTGCTGACGATCCAGAGGATCATGCCGTCCGGGTCGATGACATCACAGTCCCATGTCTCGATGCCATCTTTCTTGAGGTCCTCGCGAATCTCGACCCTCATACACTCCATCCGCTTCTGCCGATTTACTTCCCTCCCTTCTGCCGACTTGACTCCCTCCAGCGTGGCCCAACACCAGACCACCAGAAAGGTCACGGCACCGCCGATCACGAGTACGAAAATTGCAGTCGAGACGTCCACAGAGGCCCCTTTGTTCGAATTTAGCAAACGGTTTCCCGTCTACCCTCAATACAAATTTGCTGTAACTCGCCTATTATAACACCAACATAATAAGCTGTAAAATCAAATCCAGATAGATTAGATATTTAGAAAAGTGGAAGGATTTCTATGGCGGCCATATTCCAGCGGTCGGTTGTTGGAGCAGAATCGTTTAACGTAACGTTGTTGCCCGCTATACCGCCGGCCGTAGTTTGGCGCTGAACCCAGAAGGTGTCGCCAATAGATACCAAGTATTCGTCGACTTTAGTTTGGCCAGAACCGACGGTGCGTGCTGTTGCACTGTCCCAGTCGTTGCCTACAGCCCACACCCACCCGGCATTGCTGCTCAGCGGAACCGAAACGCTTTGCGCTCCAGTCGCGCCGCTTGCGCCAGCTACGTTGCCAGCTACGGTAATATTAACGTTTTTGAATGCCACGATAGTAATGGATCCTACGTATGAACCGCTTGATCGGACGGCCGTAACCGCAAGATTGCTAACTAGAGAATTGGCGACTGCCGTCCAGATTTCTGCTGTGCCAGCTTGGGAATTTGTGCGTTGGCGGAGTGTCCATGTAAGTCCGCCGCCCGTAACGCTGGCAAAACTTTGGATGCCTGAGGTGCTGGGGCCGTCAGAGCTGATAAACGCGACAAGCAGTTCGTTCGTACCTGTGGTTGTGATTCCGGCAGAAGTAATCGATGTGCCAGCCGTAGTTTGGTGGGTGCTAATCGACGCATCGATTGTAGCTGGTTGGCTAGAAGCAGCCGGGGTAGTAATTGCTGCGGTATTCGATGGCGGACTAACGTTGCCGTCTAAATCGGTTGCTGTGACCTGGTAGTTATAGCTAGTGCTTGGGCTGGCTGCGGAATCTGTATAACCGGTACTGGTTGTGGTGCCCACCAATGCTCCATCGCGCATGACATTGTAGCGCGTAACAGATACGTTGTCGGTAGAAGCCGCCCAGGAAAGCGCCACCTGGGTGCTGGTATTGGCAACGGCAGTTAAGCTGGCTGGAGCGGTCGGCGCGGTTGTATCTGGCGTCACATCCAAAGCAAATTCATTAGATGCAGCGCTACTGTTGCCTGCGGCATCTTGCGCGGTAACTTGGTAGTAATATGTGCCAGCCGGCAGCGTTTCGCTGAATGTGGTCGTGGTGCTGGTTCCAACTTTTGTGGCTGGGCTAGGGGTAAATCCGGGAGTGGTAGAACGGTAGATCGTGTAGCCGGTTACGCCGGTATTGTCGGTGCTGGCTGTCCAATTCAGGTCGGCTTTGTCTGGATTGGACGAGGTGCCCGTTAGTCCGGCGGGCGTCGATGGGGGTACTGAGTCTGATGTAGCATAGGTTAGCGTAAATATGCCATTAGCTGGAGCTACAACCGTAAATGCTCCAGCAGTAACGGCTACGTCAGATCCGCGCTGTAAGTTAACCGAACTGGTAGTTGTGTAGTATTCAAACGCCGGGACGGTTGGCAAATTAGCAAGCGTACCAGAGAATGTCACATTGGTGGAGCCAAGGTTTTGCCCCACGACCGTTACACGGTTGCTTGCAGGATCCCAAAATGCGTAAGTGGTTACACTGCCGTTGGATTCGTTTGCTCCAATCCGCACTGAACCTTTTGGAACATATTTAAATAACTGCGCAAACTGGTAATACTCTTTGCGTGGAGTATAGAGGTGAGTTGTGCTGTTGTAAGCAAGCAGAGCCGGGCTTGGGCCGGCGTCGTTTGGCGCAGTTGATCCGTTGCCGTTTAAGATTGAGTGCTGATAAACGCTGTCGTAGCCGTCCCAAGGCATTATAGAAGAGGCTCCACCGCCCATTTGGCTCATTCCCTGGCTAAAGCTGCCAAGTTCGCTAACCCAAAAATCTTTGCCGGTGCTAGCTAACAAGCTTTGAGCGTTACAGGTGCCACCAGTGTATTCATGAATCGTCCAATGGTCTAGCTTAGACATTAGTAGCGGGTAGCCGAGCATAGCCTGGCTGTAGCTTGGCAGAGTGCTGCACTGGGCTAGGTCTGGGCCGACAAAGTGCAAGTCGCTCATGCCGAGTGCGTCCAGTCGGGTAAATACTTTGTTCATCGCACGGGCGTAGGTGGTTGCATCCATCTGGATTCCTTCTACTACACCCCAGTCTTCCTCGTTGTTGGGCAGATCGG
>CAZUXR010000016.1:0-22382 GCA_964624785.1 uncultured Candidatus Saccharibacteria bacterium | reverse complement strand
AAGGCTAGTATTCCACAGTTTCCAGGCGTTTAGTTGCACTAAAACCCTACCCTTTTGGGCGGATAGGTGGGCGTAGGACTCATTACGGTCGCCCTTGAGCGCGCCAGCTAGCCGCTCGCTTATACCTATACTTTCGAGCGCACTCTGTTCGGCCGATAGCATATGTCCAAGAGTGATCGTGGGTTTTTGCAAATGTATCGACTCAAAAATATCTGCGGTGCAGAGATTAAAAATGGTGGACGAACCGATAACTAGTTCCCAGTTGTAGCTAATTTTGCTCATAACATCTTGGCGTGACTGTGCGGAAGCTTGCTCTAAAATGTTTAACTTGTGTGTGTATGCGGATCCGTCTAAATATTTTTGTATATCTACTAACGATCCGTTATTCTGCTCATAAAGAATGTCTTTCAGTAGATCAAATTCGTTGCGAGGCACGACACTTGCCAACGTGGCTTCTTCCGGGTCATTATCTGTGTCAGCAATTATGGTGGTGGCCACTTTGTTAGTGCGTGGTTTTGGCAGTTCTAGCTTGGGCCAAGGTTCCTTAAGTGTGGGCAATAAGCTATTGATTTCTTTAAGTGGATGATTAGCGATCTTTTGCAGAGTTTCCGTGGGCAGCTTTGTATTAAAAGTTAGCGTCACGGGGACTAAAGCGGCTAGTGGCATAATACCGAACCGTTGGCTAAAGCTAAGCTCGCTGCTCGCAGCTTTATAATTTTTGACCAACTGGTCCATCGATTTTTTGTATACAGCCAAAGCTTTAGGCGCTAGAGAGTCGGGAATGTAGTAATTAAATCCTGAACTAGTCCAGTCTAGTGGTTCAATATGCACACCGATACCGGCTAAAGCTATTAGCGACCTGGCTGCTAGCAAACTAAGCTTGTCGATATGAATTGTCGAATTCGATTGCTCTAAATCAACTTTATGTCCAGCTGCAATTTTTTTATCTACACCGTTTAGATTAACTACCATGTTTCGTGCCGAGTTTGGCGGATTGGCGGGGAGCATTGGCTTAATTATCGTCCAGATTTGGTTGCTAACATATGCAATATCGAGCATGCGACCATTTTTTGAGCATTCAATTGCGCGGAAGTCTTTAGGAAATAGTTTTGCTAAATTGTTATAGACGGTTACCGTTGCCGCCAAGTGTCCTTGGTTTTTTTCGTGCTCGTCGGTGGGGTTACTGTTTTGGCCCAGAGCTACATCGGTAGATAATCGCAGCAGTATGCTGATATCTGGGCGAGGAATGTTTAAAAGTTGGTACTCAAGGTTATCCAGCCATATAAAAAATCCCCTTTGCTGGGCATCGTTAACGAACTTTGAACCCTGATGAGCCATGTTGGATCCTGTGTAGCGATCGGCAATAACGACTTTGCCATCACTTAGTGATTTTTTTATGTCGGGCGCGGCTTCGAATCTATCGAGTGCGTAAAACATTGCCGCGGTGTAAGGGCTTACTGTGCCTGCCGGGCCATAATCGCCCTTTAAGTACTTTTGGATAAAATGACTGGAATTTTGAGCGTAGCGCGGAAAGCTAATAACTTCTACTTCGTGTCCGATTGCCTGAAGACGTCCAGCTAGCAGCCTAGACTGGGTTGCTTTGCCCGATCTGTCTACTCCCTCGATTGCAATTAGTGCGCCGCGCTGTTTCATTCATCCCTTTACCCCACCCGATATGTTGATAGTTTTATACTACTATTTTTTGATTGATTTTGTAATAAGTTCTATAAAAAGCAGAAACCCCGCCGTGGAACCTCGGAGGCGCCACGGTTTGTAGTGGGGCGTCTGCGACGAGGGCGGGCGGGGTGTGGTTGCGGTTGTCAACCGCGAACTATGAAGACGAAAAACCCCTCCTCACGTAGCAGCCTGCTGACTGTCTGTATGTAACGTGTGTCGAGTTCTTCCTCTCCTCGTTCTTCGAGGATGCCCATGATCAGTCTGATCCTCCTCCTGGGCCTGACTGCCATAGAACCGGCAATCTCGCCCGAGTCGTTGGCATTGGAGAGAATCTGTTCCGCTACCTTTGACGCGTCCTTGTCGAGCTCAGCCAGCAGCTCGTCCGAAGGCCTTTTTCTGAGCCGCATGGTTACGACTTGGTTGAGCCCAAGAACCCGGAGACGGTGAAGAGGAGGGCGAGAAGTGCCACGATCGCGTCGAAGGCAACCCACCACCCGCTGTGCTTGCTGATGTCGATGTTCAGGTTCAAGATGCTTACAATGAGCAAGCCTGGTCCGAAGATGAGCCAGAGGAACTTTGTGTTCATTTCTTCCTTCCCGAGTTGTGTTCTCGCTGGAGTATCCTCCGCGAGCAGTTCAAACCTTCCCTCTTCTCCTAGACGGCACACGATAAGGAAAGATTATACAAATATAAAAACACAGACTATAAGGTGTGTCAACATCTTTAACTCGGGTGCGTATTCATTGGGTCGCCGGTTTGGTAGACTGGGTGTATGTTGAGTATTATTGTGGCGAAGTCAAAAAACAATGTTATTGGCAATAAAAATGACCTGCCTTGGTATTTACCTAACGATTTAGCCCATTTTAGAAAGACTACAGAAGTGCAAGCCGTCATCATGGGACGCAAAACTTTCGAGTCAATAGTAGCTCGGTTAAAAAAACCACTACCCAACAGAAAAAATATCGTTATATCCCGTGATAATGCTTTTAGCTTCCCGGGCGTGGTAGCCGTTCACTCCATTGCCGACGCCGTAAAAGCGGCAAACCGCCAAGGGTTTATAATCGGAGGGAGTCAAATTTACCAGCTCGGCCTACCGCTTGCTGATCGTTTGTACATAACCGAAGTTCAGGCCAAAATAGACGGCGATAGTTACTTCCCAGAAATCGAATCGTCGCAGTGGGGCGAAGTTTCAAGAGAATCCCACCCTGCCGACGAACTCCACCCCTACCCATATGATTTTGTGGTTTACGACCGAATAAAAAGCGATGCTTGATAAATTAATCCCAAAAATCTTAGACGCGTATAAAATTCCCTACAGTCAAATTGCGCCGGTTCAGTCCGGGTATCGCAACAAGTGCTACAGGGTGAGCACGAATGACGGGCAGAACATTAACGTTATTATTTATAAAAACGAACCCGGCATTGCTAAAATCATCAGCTTAGCCAATAGGGCATCTAAACACACCGCCGAGCATGGCATGCCGGTGCGCTTCCCTGTTAGCTCAAGTATTTTAAAAATGTCGAGCGCTAAGTATGCGCGCTATGCAGGCGTTTATAATTACTTGAATGGGCAAACAATTTCGTGGGAATCCTACGGCAGAAGCCATATAAAACTGGTTGGCTGGGGTTTGAGCAATTTGCACGAATCATTGCAATCGCTTGATGGTTCCGGTTTTGGCGATGTAACTGAGCAGCTTAGCGCTACCGCTGATCGCATGACAAGCTATTTTAGCGACCAAAACGTTATTGATGCGCTTACGCGCAAGCTAAACCTTAAAATCAACCCCCTTGCCTTAGAAAAAGTAAAAGAGCATTTAAACCTCGGCAGTCATTTACCAGATAAACAGGTGCTACATATGGATTTTGTACGCGGGAATCTGTTATTTAGTAGCAGCAGTTCAGTCAACGAGCGATTTTGTATTAATAAAACGGCTTTATCCGGCATTATTGATTTTGAAAAAGTCGCGTTTGGGCCTGTTGTGTTTGACATTGCCAGAACCTTGGCTTTTTTGCTTGTTGACTGTGCTCACTATTCGGAAGAAAAAATTAGAAAATATTTTTTAATGTCTGGCTACAACAAGCGCGGCAAAAATACCTTTAAACTGCCGCAGGTTACAACAAAAAACGGCAAGTATGATTTGTTAGACGAATATATAAACTTTTTTTTGCTGCATGATTACTATAAGTTTTTACGGCACAACCCATACGAAGACTTGCCTGCAAACCATCATTTTATCCGTACAAAAGAGATTTTGCTAAGCAGAAATATGCTAGAATATATTTAACATTGATTAACCAGGGGATGATTATTAACCACTATGGCTGCTGAATCGTGGAAGAAAAGATTAGTGTCGCAAAGCGATTTAATGACGCTTCGTGAGCAACTAAAAAACAAAGGCAAAAAAATTGTTTTTACGGCTGGTTCATGGGATTTAATCCACGCCGGGCAATGCCGCTACCTGGAAAAAGCTAAAAGCCGCGCCGATGTCTTAGTGGTTGGAGTTAGTAGTAATGAGGCAATCCGCAAAGTAAAAGGCCCCAACAAACCGATTTTAGACGAGAAACTAAGGGCCGAAATCATTACTTATTTGCGCTGCGTGGACTTTGTTACCATCTTGCCGGAACCAAGCTGCCAGCCCACTCTCGGCCTGCTTCAGCCGGATGTTTATATAACCGTCAAAGAAGATTGGACGCAGGAATACAAAGAGTCAAAAGAATACAAAACCGTTACAAAATATGGCGGCGTTGTAGAAGTGGTTGATAGGCAATCTTCTACGATTTCTACCACGGCAATTGTGCAGCGAGCAATCGGTGGTCATTTGGGCGAAGTATTTAAGGATTTTATGAACCTGCGCAAAGACCCGCTCAAAGAAAAACGATGAAGCTAACGCCCGAAGAACAAAAGAAACAAGAACTCTACCGCGATGCCCGTATAACTGGCAAATACGACCAAATTTGGCAAAATGTTGGCAAATGCGTGTTCTGTGACTTGCGCGATAAGTATATTTTTTACGAAGAAAACGGAATCGTGATGACAGTTGCGCTATATGCCTACATTGACGGCAATTTTATGATAATTCCTCGCCGCCACATTAGTTCGGTCAAAGAATTGACGCCCGAGGAGTGGATAACAATTCGTAAATTTATGTATCTTTCTAAGAAATTAGTCCGAGAAGCCCACGGCATAAAGGGCATTAATTATATTCTACGGGAGGGTGGTATTGTGGCGCAGAGTACCGTGAGCGATCATTTACATCTTCATGTTATTCCCTTTGACGCCCCAGATCTGGTTACCTGGAATTATCGCAAGCTTAAATACACGCCCCTCGAAAACGCCAGCCTTTACCGCGAGCATGAGCATTTAATACCAAAACTAGCCAAAAAATTTAGCACAAAATATACAGAGCCAAAGACTACCGCCACTAACAAAAAAGAGATTTATCGCCAGGCATTCAAACAAGCATTAATCCAGAAAAAAGCATCGGTAGCCAAAAAGACAGCCAAAGTAGGCGCATCTATAATCGCCGGCGATACAATTATTGCAACGTGCAATACCAATCTTGTAGAGGGTACGATAGAGGAGGAGAAAAATGGAAATTGGGTTAGCCCTCCAACCGTTTCGCACGCCGAGGAGCGAGCTATAGCACAAGCAGCAAAAGACGGCGTGTCTTTAAATGGCGCGACATTGATCGTAACCCTGTCGCCATGCATGTCTTGTTCACGGTTAATTATTAACTCGGGGATCAAGCAGTTGCACTATATTGACGATTGGTGGGATCAAAACGCTTTGGATTTTCTAAGAAGCCACGGCGTAAAAGTGATAAAATTACCGTATAAGAAGAAATAAGAGGGCAAATATGACTCATCCGGAATATCAATATCTTAAGCTCCTGGCAGATATTTTGAAGGACGGAAAAAGTAAGCCAACGCGCGGGATTCACGATATTAAATATGTTTTTGGAGCGCAGGTTCGATTTGACATGCGAGCTGGGTTCCCTTTGCTCACAACCAAAAAAATGCCTTTTAAGCTACTGTTACATGAACTCTTATGGTTTATCTCTGGAAGTTCGGAGGTTGGATATTTGCACGACCACAATATTCATTACTGGGATGGTTTTTTGCATGAAGGCAAGACCGATTTAGGTAGAGTCTACGGCGTGCAATGGCGGCATTGGCGCCGTCCGGACGGCAGCGAGTTCGACCAACTGGCCTGGGCTATAGACCAAATAAAAACCAACCCCGACTCAAAGGCAATTATTGTAAACGCTTGGAACGCCGGAGAATTGGAGGAAATGCGGCTGCCACCCTGCCATACCATGTTCCAATTTGATGTGAATAAAGGTAAATTACGGCTGCATTTATACCAGCGTTCATGGGACACTTTTTTGGGCGCACCGTTTAACATTGCCCAATACGCAATGTTGCTGCAAATGGTAGCGCACGTGACCGGGTTGGAACCGCGCGAACTGGTGATTTCTGCCGGCAACGCACATATTTACAAAAATCACATAGATGCTGCTAAGGAGCAGCTAAAGCGCAAACCGCTTCCTCTGCCAAAACTTAAGATTGTTGGTAACGTTAAAGACATCGACAGTTTTACAGAAGATAACTTCATTCTGGAAGGCTATGAGCCGATGCCGCACATCAAAACCGACCTGGTTATCCTCTAGCTAACTTTTGATAGGCGGCAATATGTTCCGAGATCATTCGGTCTAGCGTAAAGCGATCTTCAAAATCCTTGCGGCAAGTATTACGATTGAGCGCATCAATTTTAGATAAAACTTCGACAATGTTTTCGACGGTTTTAGATTCATTAACTTTACCATCAGAGCTAATAGCTTTTTCGACCAAGTAACCGTTCGATCCATTGATTACAACCTCTGGAATGGCGCCGGAACTCAGTCCAACCACCGGCGTCGCGCAGGCTAGCGCTTCTATCATCACCATGCCAAATGGTTCGTCAAAAACAGAAGGCATTATTAGTGCACGGGCATTACCTAGAAACTCTTGTTTTGCCGTAGCGTCTTTAATGAAACCTACATATTGTACGTATTCGCCGTCGATTTCCGGCTCGATAATCTGCTCCCAGTAGGTGTTTTTAGTGCGCCCGGCGTAGTGTTTACCGGCAATTTTGAGAACTAGCGGGCTATTCTTATGGGTGTCGTTATATTTTTTTACAGCTTTAATGGCTAAATGTACACCTTTAGGTTCGATTATTCGCCCCATATAGGCGATATAGCGCTCATTTGGATCATAGTTGGGCGCAAACGCGTGTTCATCAACTCCGTGATAGATGTTTGCCAACCAGTTGGTTTCAGCGGGCATGGCACTGCGCTGCGACATAGACAAAGATATCCAGTTTAGGTGTGGGTATTTAGGAAAGACGCTTCTGTATGCTGCCAGGAAGTTGTACGGGTCATGGTGCGTCATGACCACAGGCTTTGTGCAAAGCGCGGCAAACGGCATAGCAATGTCTTCTTCGTTAGTATAAATATGAACAATGTCTAGCTTACCATCGTTTGCCATTTTGTAGGCCTTAGCGATAAGCTCGCTTTGCACTTGGCGTGACATAGTAATAAATGTAAGAGGATGTTTTTTGAGAAGATCTATGTAATTGTCTCCGCGTGTTTTGAGCTCAGACTCAAAATAACTAAGGTCGGCCGTAATGTTTATTGCGCGCGAGGTGACTTTTCCTGGGGTAAACAATGTTACATCAATGCCTTGATCGCTCAGTCCATTAGCAAGATCTAGCGCCAGGCGTCCGGGTGAAAATATAACATCATTAAGAAGCTTGTCTTGCATAAAAATATGCCCGACAACTAGACCTACTCTCATACGATAAATTCTTCCTTCCGGCTACTTAGATTCTTCTTCGTCCAAGAAACTCAGATCTAGCTCTTCGTCATTGGCTTCTGTGTCACTGTAGTAACCGTCTGCTTGTGATTTGTCATTCATATTTTGATTATCCGTTTGCTGCTGCGTTTTGTAAAGCTAAATTGATTAAATACTGGAGGTTAAAACCTTGATGCTCGGGCCCATCGTGGTGGTTAAGTAAACGGACTTAACGTAGGTGCCTTTTACGCTGGCAGGTTTGGCAGATTTAATGCTGGACAATACAACATTGGCGTTTTGAGCCAGTTTATCGGCGCCAAAACTCACTTTGCCGAATCCAAGGTGGATGATTCCGGTGCTGTCTGTTCGATATTCAACCTGGCCGGCTTTCGCATCGTTAATGGCTGCCGTTACGTCTTTTGTGACTGTTCCGCTTTTTGGGTTAGGCATCAAACCTTTTGGCCCCAAGAGTCGAGCATACTTAGCGAGCCGGGCCATCATCATAGGGGTTGTAATTAAAGTATCAAAATCAATTTGTTCTTTGTCTAGCTTCGCAAGCAGGTCGTCGGCACCAACAACATCTGCGCCGGCCTTTTTTGCGGCTGCAGCGTCATCATCTTCTGCGAATACGGCTACTCGCAAAGTTTTACCTGTTCCAGCTGGCAACTTTACTGTTCCACGAATGTTCTGATCGGCCTTGCGCGGATCTATGGCTAGGTTAATGTGGAGTTCTACAGACGAATCAAATTTTGTAGCACTGGTTTTTACGGCTAGCGCTAGTGCTTCAGAAAGTTCGTACTGTTTACCTTCTTCTAAAAGCTTAGCGACCTCGCGATATTTCTTGCTGGAACGTTCTAGTTTTGTGCGCGGTGGATTGTGTGCAGGTTTTGCTTTAGCCGTGTCGGTGCCGGTTTCTGTAACCTCTGACTTGCGCGCTTCTTTTGCCTGTTTTTCTTCGACTTCTTTTAGGGCTTTTTCGCTGCGCTTCCCAGCTTTAGCTGTGGTGGTTTTTGGTTTATCGTTTTTGGTTGATTTTAATATTTCAACTTCTTGATTCTTGATTCCTGCTTCTTTCTTCTCTTCTACTTTCTTGGTCATTGTTATTCTCCTGTCGTGGTGCAGACGGCTGTTTTAATAGCCTCCCACAAAATTAATTAATTATCTTCTGGCGGATTTTGGCGTTTTCGTAGCTCATGACTAGTTATTTGGTTCAAGTCGACTAGCCTTTCTTCATGATCGGGAAGTAGTTGAGCGACTTGTTCTGCGAATACGGCGGTAACCCTGGCACAGCTTTCGGTTCTTTCGGCTACTCTGGAGCTTGTTTCGTGCGGGCCGGTTCCATTGCACCATGAGTCGATCGAATCACTAGAACACTCACTCATATTATTCGACTTCTACGCCCATGCTGCGGGCTGTTCCCGCTACCATTTTTTTAACGGCGGGAATATCGGTTGTGTTCATATCGCCGGCTTTTGTTTGCGCAATTTCTGTAACTTGCGCATCTGTTAGTTTCTTGCCTAGCTTTTCGCTGTTTGGTTTACCAGAGCCTTTAGCTACTCCAAGTGTACTTAGGATAAGCTCGTCCGTAGGAATACCCACAACACGCCAGTCAATTGTGCGGTCATCAAAAATTGTAATATGGACTGTAAGATTTTGGCCCATCCGGTCTTTAGTAGCGTCGTTAAATGGATTTATGAAGTCCATCATATTTACGCCGTATTGACCTAACGTGCTGCCAACTGGTGGCGCGGCGCTGGCTTGTCCGCCCTTGACCCTCATTTTTAGATTTGCTTTAACTGTTTTTGCCATTAAAAAGCTCCTTTCGTCGCTAAGGTTACAGTTGACAGTGGGCAGTTTACAGTAATCAGCCCGCTAACTGTAATCTGTAATCTGTAATCTGTAAATTTATGTTGAATGTAATAAGACATATTTAGACTCTTTTAACCTGCAGGCCATCAAGCTCCACTGGAGTTTCGCGGCCGAACATATTAACTAGTACTTTTAGCTTGCCCTTTTGTGCGTCAATTTCGTTGATCGCACCGTCAAAGCCCTTGAACGGACCATCCACAATATTAACCACTTCGCCAACTTTGTAATCAAATTTGTGCTTTGGTTCTTCGCGGCCCATTCGCTTGAGTATTTTGGCGATTTCGCTTGGTTCTAGTGGAGTTGGTTCTACGCCAGTGCCAACAAAACCAGTCACATTGGGAGTATTGCGCACGATGTACCAGGCGTCCTCGCTCAACTTCATCTCTACCAGTGCATAACCCTGGAAGATTCGCTTTTCTACAACTTTACGCTTACCGTTCTTGATTTCTATCATCTTTTCTTTAGTTACCAGAACCTGAAAAATCTTGTCGGCCATGTCTAGCGATTCCGCGCGTTGGCGAATGCTTTCGGCTACTTTTTCCTCGTAACCGCTGTACGTATGGATGGCGTACCACTGTTTGGTTGAATCGTATCGTTTACTCACTTGATTATTCTTCCCTTTGCTTTACTTTAAAATAAAATGCTTAAACATTATGTCTAGAACTTTGTCTACTCCGCTGGCTAGCGCTCCGAATATAAGTGCAAAAATAAACACAGCAAAGGTTAGGCGCCATGTTTCTCCACGACTAGTCCAGGTAACCTGGCGAACTTCGCGCCACGAATTTACAAAATAATTTGGAACGATAAACTTTACAACTTTTTTAACTACTCTACCGAATGCAAAGACCGGACTAGTTGCTTTGTTGTGGGGAAGTTTTAGTTTTGTGAAGGGTTTTTTAGCCTTGTTAGCAGCCACCGAAACCTTGCTCGGTTTTTTATTGTCGGCTTTAACACGCGCAGCTTCGGCAGCTTCGCGCATAGTTGGGGTTTTTCTGATTCGGGGCTTCTTAGGGTTTAGTTTTGCCACTGGTTCTCTCCAAAAATTATCCGTTGAATATAAAAAACCTACTTTTTACAGTAGGTCGCAACATGTCAATAGTACCCTAGTTTAACTTCTTATGCAACACTATATTTTTATATTGCTGGTTTGAATTGCTTGATTTCTTTTTGTATTTTTCTGGCCTCAGGCAAAATGGCTTTAAAATGGTTCCAGAACTCCGGACCATGGTGCATGTGCTTAGTGTGAATTAGCTCATGTAAAAGCACCGCGTCAATGTATTCCCAGGGTAATTGCATTAGATAGTAATTAAGGCTGATAGCCTTTTTGCTCGAGCAGCTGCCCCAACGCGAGCTAAATTTTTTTATACTTACTTCGCTAAATTCAAAACCATGTTTAACAGATAGCTCGTTAAGTCTGACTGGTAGCAACTGTTCTGCTTCTTGTTTGAGCGCTTTTTCTATTACTTTTTTTGCTTTTTGCTGAACGGTGGGGTCAGAATAGTGCAAATTGGAGTAGATGGTCGCATGCGAACTAGATATTTTGCCGGTCATACGGTCAGATGAGCTGCTAGAAAATCTTAATATGCGTGTCTTACCCACCGGAGCATCGTCGACTAACAAGCTCGTTTTATGCTGCGAAAGCTGTTCGTTGATCCATTCATTGCGGCTTTTAGCAAAACTCACAGCAGAATAATATGGTGTCCATGACGGCATGCTTACGCGAACTTTGCCATTAGATGTAACACTCAAACGCATATAGCGCGCTCCTTTTCGCTTGACCAGCAGCACAGACCCAATTCCTGGAATATCAACCTGTTTTGTAGCCATAATTTAAAATACGGAGATGTTGCGGCGGCTGGGGTCAACACGGCCAGCTTGGAGGTTTGGAACTAAGTTAACAAGGCCTGGCTTTGTGACACTACTCTGCACTGTACCGCTGCTAATTAGCCCCATGTTGAAGAGACGAGTCATAATAGCGCTTTTTTGGGTTACAAAAGTGTGCTTACCGCTTACTACCAGATACTCTTCGGTGTTAGGGTTTTGCATTACGTTCAACTCGTTTTCGAACGAAGTTTGAGTCTGTGGCTGGGCAAATTTGTCGTCGCTAGTGCGGCGGTCGCGAATTTGAGTGCGGCTGTAGGCAGTTTCACGGTCGACCTGAAGCCATATCAACAGATGCGCCGCCTTGTTCTTGCGAGCCAGTTCGCGGAGCTTGTGGCGTTGAGCCGTTCTAACGGAATTTGTATCATAAACAACACTAACTCCGGCATTCAAAAACTCTTCGCTCATATAGTTCATTAGGTGAGCAATAACGGCGTTTTCTTGGACGTCGTAGCGAGGTTTTTGAAAAAGTTCGCTACGAATACGGTCTGCGCTAACATGTGCTAACTGCAAGTGGCTGTTAAGATTGCGCGCCAAATAACTTTTGCCGGAACCAGGAAATCCATAAAGACAAATCAGGACTGGTTTTGTTGGGGTAATTTTGTTCATTTTTCAAATTGTCCTTATAAGTCTCTGCTTCTTAGTTGGTGCTTCTTAATTATAGCAATCTAGTGAGCTGCATTGATATTAACACCGAAAAGCCCCGATTTAAAGTGTTTACGTTATAAAAATTAACGCCAATGCGAGCAAAGCTGGCAGCGTTTGCACAATAATAATTTTTCTCTCAACACTTATTGATCCATACACGCCAGCAACGGCCACACACGACAAGAAGAATATAGCTACATTTTGTGCCCACATAGGGTCATTAATCCTAAGAGACCATGCCAAACCAACTGCTAAAAATAAGTTATACAGTCCTTGGTTTGCGGCTAGGGCTTTAGACGATTGGAACGATTTCGCCGGAAAATTTTTGAACACCTTTGGCCCACGAGTCGTCCAGGCAAACATCTCTAGCCAGGCAAAATAAACATGCTCCGCCGCAATCAAGGAAATTAGTATTAATGCAGCGCTACTCATGCTTTTATTCTATTCCACAGTGACGGATTTGGCTAGGTTGCGGGGTTTGTCTACATCTTTACCCATGTTTAGGGCTGCATAGTAAGAAACAAGCTGCATTGGCACGACCGCCACCGATGGAGCAAACAAGCTGTTAACTTTTGGTATGGATAATACCTCGTCGGCGTATTCGCTGGCTTTTTCCCTGCTGTCACTGGTTATAGCGATAACGTGGCCACCGCGAGCTTTGACTTCCGCGATATTGCTTAATATTTTATCGCGGGCTTCTTCGTCCTGCGGAACAATCACAAATACCGGAGTACCTTTATTTATTAAGGCGATCGGACCGTGCTTCATTTCACCAGCAGCATAACCCTCAGCTGGCATGTAGGTAATTTCTTTAAGTTTTAGTGCGCCTTCTAGTGCCACTGGATAGCAATTGTTCCTACCGAGGAACAAAACAACTGGATGATTACTGATTAGTTTGGCGATTCGCTTAGCGTCAGGTGCGCATTTTAGAGCTTGTTCAACAAGTTTTGGCAGCTGATAAAGTTGTTCGTAAATTTTTTGCATCTCACTAATTGGTTTCGCACCAAGTTGCTGCGCAAAACGTAGCGCCATAAGAGTTAACACTGTTACCTGCGTGGTGAAGGCTTTCGTTGAAGCTACGCTGATTTCTGGCCCGGCGTGCGTATAAACGCCGGCGTCAGTTGCCCTGGCAATGGACGAGCCAACCACATTTACAATTCCAAGTGTCAAGGCGCCGCCCTCCCGTGCTAACTCTACAGCTGCCAACGTATCTGCTGTCTCGCCAGACTGAGAAATTGCCAAAACAACATCCCTATCTCCGATTATAGGATTCCTATAGCGATATTCAGACGCGTACTCAACCTCTACAGGGATTCCGCACAATTCCTCGATCAAATATTTACCAACTAATCCAGCGTGCCAAGACGTACCGCAGGCGACGATTGTGATTCTTGGAGCGCGCAAAATTCGATTTTCATAGTCGATTATTCCACCTAGCTGTACGGTTGTATTGTCCAAGCTTAGCCGACCACGCATTGTTTCTTGAATAACTTTTGGTTGATCATTAATTTCTTTAAGCATAAAGTGATCGTAACCGCCCTTGCCGATGGCATTGACGTCCATATCTAGCATTTTAACTTTTGGCGATATGTGCGCGCCTTCAAGCGACTCAACCTTGTATGTCCCGTCACTGTTTAATTCGGCGACTTCCTCATCTTTTAGATAAATAATCTTTTTCGCGTAACCAGTAATCGGTGTGGCGTCCGACCCAATAATAAAGTTTTTGCCAGATATGCCAATCGCCAGCGGACTGCTCTTTTTAGCTAACACGATCGTACTAGGATTATTCGAATCCAAAACAGCAATTGCATATGCGCCTCTGACCAATTTTAAGGACTCTTGGACGGCATGGAACAGCCCAAGGTCATGATCTTCTTGAACATACGCAATCAGGTTAGCTAGGACCTCTGTGTCGGTTTGGCTTTTGAATGTAGCGCCGTTTTCTTTCAGCTCTTCTGAAAGTTCCGCATAGTTTTCTATAATTCCATTATGGACAAGGGTAATTCGGCCGTTTGTGCTCTGGTGTGGATGAGCATTCAGTCGATTAGGTGCGCCATGAGTCGCCCAACGAGTATGGCCTATTCCTACGTTGCCAACTGGTTTTTGTACGCCCACGTGCTCATCCAGGTCATCAACGCGGCCTTTTTGCTTGGATATTCTTACTTTTCCGGAATCTACAATAGCAACACCTGCGCTGTCGTAACCCCTGTATTCTAGCCGCCTGAGCCCTTCCATAAGGATGGGATAAGCTTGTTCGCTACCTAAATATCCTACTATTCCGCACATATAAATTCACCCCTTTAGGCGCCAGTACACCATGCTACCAGTTTAACACCCTAATAAAACCCTGCGGTTACATGGGATTAGACCTATTGTATAATTATATTTAGCAAAGAACGACAACTTTAAGGAGGTATTCATATGACAAAGAAAATTACGCCAAATTTATGGTTCGATGGCAACGCCAAAGAAGCGGTTGATTTTTATGTATCGATTTTTCCAAACAGCAAAATAGTTTCTACGGCTAACTACCCAAAAACTAGCGAAGAAGGTCTAGCTGACTTTCAAAAAGAACTTGCCGGAGAAGTATTAATGATTGAGTTCGAGCTAGATGGCAACCTGTTTGTTGCGATCAATGCTGGTCCGGAATTTAGGTTTAACGAATCCGTGTCGTTTTCGGTCCCTTGCGATAACCAGGAAGAAATCGATTATTATTGGGGTAAGTTGTCGGCCGTTCCGGAGTCCGAGCAATGCGGCTGGTGCAAAGACCGTTATGGTTTAAGTTGGCAAATCGTGCCAAAGAACATGGGCGAATTAATGAAACGCCCCGATGCGTTCGCCAACATGATGAAAATGCACAAAATCGTCATTGCCGATTTTTAAATTCAAACTACTTCTTGGCAGGGGTGCCAGGATTTGAACCCGAGCTTGAGGTTTTGGAGACCTCCGTGCTAACCACTGACACTACACCCCTTTGATACGTTCTTTCTGCGTGGCAATTTGCACACACAACTTCGCACTTTTCTAACTCTGTCTTAAGCTTCTTAATATTATTTGAATTAATAAGCGTACTGATATGATACTTTTTGTCCCTACGGTGGTCAAACTGCATGATGTAATATGGGTACTTAATGTCGCAATCTACGCATGGCGTGTCTTTTTTATCCCTAACAAACATACGTAACTTTCTTTTTGCTGCGACCGCATTCGCCTTATACCTCTCTTTATTTTTAAGGTAGTGGTTACGTCCGCTTATAAGCCTACGCGGGTCATTTGGATCTTTATAAGCCACGAATTCAATATATCACATGGTTTTGGAGACCTTTATACTAACCGTTGTACTATGCCCCTTTAAACCGCTTGATAATACCTACACAAAATACCACGAAACATCTCAATCTGACCAGGGTGTGAATATTTGTTAATTCTGGTTGTGCTTATAGATGATTACACCTATAATTAGGTTATATAGAAGCGGGGGTACGCTATTGAGTCACGGTATAGGGGTTATTAGAGAGCCATGAAAATCTTGATGCTTGGGTGGGAACTACCGCCGCAAAACAGCGGCGGACTTGGCGTTGCTTGCTTGCAAATGGCTAAGGCCTTGGCGGCGAGCGGAGCTGATATTGATTTCGTGCTTCCCTACCGCACAAAGCAGCGCTACGATTTTATGCGGGTTGTTTCTGCCCAGCCAACTAACGTGGCGTCGATTAGCACAATAAACGCCTATGACAGCTATAAATATATCCTAGAAGATGGCAGTGAATTCATCATTAATGCTATTGATCAACACCAGGCCTATGAATCGGCCGTCGCAAAAATGGTTGATGCTTTGGAATTTGATGTTATACACGCTCATGATTGGCTAACGTTTAAAGCTGCTTTGCGCGCAAAAGTCCAGAGCGGTAAACGCTTGATTGTACATATGCATTCGACAGAACGTGACCGAGCCGGCGGTAAATACGGCAACCCGTTAGTTCACGAAATAGAGTCTAATGCGCTGCTAATCGCCGACCAAATCATAGCCGTTAGTCAGCGTGTTAAGGATATGATTGTGAGTGATTACAATATTCCAGCTGACAAAATCGAGGTAGTTCATAACAGCATAGACACAGACTACCTAGAGCCACTTGATAGCGATAACACTTACAAATACCTGACACGGCTTAAAGATCGCGGTTGGAATGTGGTAATAAATGTTGGGCGACTAACGATTCAAAAAGGTTTGCCGCATTTTTTGCGGGCCGCGGCGAAAGTATTGGACAGACAGCCACACACAATGTTTTTACTAGTCGGCAGCGGCGAGCAGCGCGATGAATTGCTTGAACTAGCCGCAGAATTAGGCATAGCCGACAAAGTTCTGTTTGCTGGTTTTGCGCGCGGCAAGCGCTGGCGTGATGCTTATGCAATTGCCGACCTGTTCGTTATGCCATCCATATCGGAACCCTTTGGCTTAACGCCGCTAGAGGCTGTCGCTTACGGAACTCCAGTGTTAATCAGTAAACAATCTGGCGTGTCAGAAGTTTTGCGTAATTGTCTTAAGGTAGACTTTTGGGATGAGGACGAAATGGCTAATCAGATCACTTCTAGCTTAGGTAATAAGACTATTCTAGAAGAGTTGCACAATAACGCCTGCCGGGAACTAAAGCAACTAAACTGGTCAAGTGCTGCCGATAAACTTATGAAAATATATGCGGTACATGCTGGTAGGACGGCCATATGAGTAGATCAATCATACTGTATTTACACGCCCATCAGCCCTACCGGCTGCGACACTACACTGTTTTTGATATATCAAGTACCAGCGATTACTTTAATGCTGACGGCCACGATAACTACGACAGCAAACGAATTTTGCAAAAGGTTGCCGACAAGTCCTACTTGCCAACCAACCGCAAATTAATCCAACTCCTTCATAAGCATCCAGAATTTTGCCTAAATCTGTCCATCACGGGCACTCTGCTTGAACAGCTGGAGCAATGGTCTCCAGAAACATTAGATAGCTTTAAAGAGTTAATAGCTACTGGCCGCGTGGAAATTGCTGCAGAAACATATCATCATTCCCTAGCCTTCTTTCATTCAATATCAGAATTTGAAGCTCAGGTTCAAATGCACCGCGAAAAGGTTCAGCAGCTGTTCGGAGTAACTCCAAAAGTACTACGAAACACTGAGTTAGCTTACAATAACGAGCTCGCTCTGTGGGCAGAAAATGCTGGCTATAAAGGAATCTTAGCCGAAGGCTGGGATTCGGCGCTGGGTTGGCGGAGTCCAAATTTTATGTACCGCCCGAGCGGCACAAACAGCATTAGCTTACTGCTCAAAAACTACAAATTAAGCGACGATATTGCATTTAGGTTTGGCGAACGCACTTGGTCAGAATGGCCACTTACGGCAGATAAGTTCACTCATTGGCTCGACCAAACCAATCCTGCCGACATGTTTAACCTGTTCATGGACTACGAAACTTTTGGCGAACACCAATGGGAAGACAAAGGAATCTTTGATTTTTTGGAGCATTTGCCGGCAATTTGGCTTAAAAATCCAAACAATACGTTCATGACTTTTAGCCAGGCGATCGAAGCCTATCCGCCCGTTGATTCGATCGATATGCCAAACACGGTAACCTGGGCGGACACCGAACGTGACCTGTCGGCGTGGGTTGGCAACCCAATGCAAAGACAAGCTATTTCGGCGCTATACAGTTTGGGCGAGCAGATTATTCAAAGCGATGACTGGCAGCTAATAGAAGATTGGCGCCGCGCTCAGGCCAGCGACCACTTTTACTACATGTGCACAAAGTGGTTTTCAGACGGTGATGTGCACGCTTACTTTAGCCCTTACGATTCGCCGTACGAGGCCATGATTAATTTTATGAATGTTTACCACGACCTGCGTTCCCGCCTAATAGCTAAGGGTTTGGGGATATGAAAAAAACAGGAGCCGCCTAGTGGGTCGCTCAGTAATGCTCAGCAACGGAGAGATGTTGGTTGGTCTGGACGAGCATGGCTTAGTTCATGATTTTTACTACCCATACGTCGGTTTGGAGAATTTAACAACCAGCCGCAGTGCCCACCATAAAATTGGAATTTGGGTCAACGGACAATTTTCTTGGGTAGATGACGGAAGCTGGAATATAGCGGTAGATTTTGAATCGGACGCCTTGATTAGCAATATTACGATGGAAAAGCCAGATTGGCAGATCAAACTCAAGTTCTTAGACTTCGTAGACTATCAATACTCTGCTTTTTGTCGAAGGGTAGAAATTATCAATAATGCCAACAATGCTCAAGAAGTTAGGTTGTTCTTCCACCAAGTGTTTCAGATTAGCCGTGCCGGGCGCGGCGACACCGCTCTATATGTCCCCAGCGGAAATTACATCTTAAACTACAAAGGCAAGTTTGCGCTTTTAGTCTATGCTCAGAATAACAATAAAGAAAGTTTTGACCAGTTTTCTGTAGGTAATTATGGTATTGAAGGCAAGGATGGAACGTTCCGTGATGCCGAAGACGGCGAGCTGTCCGGTAACCTGGTAGAGCACGGCGGGGTTGATTCCGTGATTCGTTGCAGTAGTCACGTAGAGCCCGGTGAGTCGGTATTTGTTGACTATTGGTTAGTAGCTAACAGCTCGCAGTTTGAATCAGAAGGTATCCATGACGTTCTGCTCAAGCAAGGGCTTTCGTCCAGACTAGAACAAACTCGTGAGTACTGGAGCCAGTGGATGAAAACAGCGGAACCGAAACTACAAAATGTGGATACAAAATACTTGGAGCTGGCAAAAAAATCCCTGTTGGTTATAAAAGCGCACGTCGACAGACAAGGCGGAATAATTGCCAGTGGCGACAGTTCTATTTATAACTATGCCCGCGATTATTACAGTTATGTTTGGCCTAGAGACGGTGTTTTTTCTATTCTGCCGCTGATTTCTTTGGGCTACCAGCAGGAGGCTAAAAATTTCTTTGAATTTTGTGCAGATACTATGCATCCGGCCGGATATATGCGGCACAAATACCAGCCTGACCGTAGCCTTGGTAGTTCGTGGCACCCTCAGATGCAAAATGGTACGGAAGAGTTACCGATTCAAGAAGATGAAACGGCGATAGTCATATATGCACTAAATGAATATTTAAAAAAGAGCGAAGATAGCGAATTTGTTAAAGGTTTGTACGGTGGTCTTCTACGACCTGGTGCTAACTTTATGACGAATTTTATCGACCAATCTACAAACCTCCCGCACGCTAGCTATGACCTTTGGGAGCAAAAATTCGCAACTCATACTTACACGGTTACGGCCGTAATTGCTGCACTCAAAGCAGCCGCCGAAATTGCCGAAAAAGTCGGAGAACAGACTGATGCTCTTGCCTGGAATAACGCAGCCGGACGTATGAATATAAGCCTACGACTGTTATACAGCGAGGATCTCGGGCATTATCGCAAGAGCCTGCTAGCAACCGACGGCGATATTAAATACGATGATCCACTTTGTACATCCAGCTTTTATGGATTATCCAAATTTGATGTTCATCATGACAGCCAAGGGTTAGAAAATACCGTAAAAGCAGTAGAAGGTCGGCTCTTAGACTCATGCCCTATAGGTGGAGTACCAAGATACGAAAACGATAAATATTTTTTGCACGACACCCGATACACCGGTAATCCATGGATCATATCTACTTTGTGGCTAGCACAGTATTACATAAACCACGGTCGAGCGAGTGAAGCTAGTAGTCTTATCGATTGGGTGCAAGAACGAGCTAGTAATAGTGGCATGTTAGCAGAGCAAGTCGACCCCTCCACGGGCTATTCGGTGAGCGTGTCTCCTCTAGTGTGGAGCCATGCGGCATTCCTAGAAACAGTTTTGCTTCTCTCGGAGCATGCAACTATATAATTTCTAGGTTTAGTGTTTTCGAGGCTTTACTTCGTTGCGACCGAGGTTCTTTTTTGTTTCCGTCTGCTTAGCATTTGCGCGCTTTAGAGGACAATACTTGTTAAGTTCAAGTTTATCAGGGGTGTTCATAGTATTTTTCTTACTATAATAGTGGCGCTGGCCGCAAGCCTCGCATATAAGTCCGATTAGTTTTCGTTTGTCGCCTTTTTTAGCCACTACTTGTCCTTATTTAAAGGGTCACCATAGCCCAGCAGCCCTTTTAGAATTCTTTATCCATACAATATTAACAGATGTAGCGGCTTTACGCAAGAAGATAGTCATAGATAATTGCTAAAGCGATTAGGCTCCACAAAAAAACCTGCGTTTTCACACTTCCGCAGGTTTTTTGCACCCGGTCGCCTATGATTTATGTGGCTGTTTTTCGCGAGTACACACATATTTAATCAATTAGTCTGAGTCGTGGCTGTGTTATAAAGCACTAATTATCTGTGACTATACTCACTCATAGATATCCTGGAGCCGAAGACGGGATTTGAACCCGTGACTTCATCCTTACCATGGATGCGCTCTACCCCTGAGCTACTTCGGCATTTGAAAGGTGCGGGGTGCTCTACCACTGAGCTATCACGGCGCGTTGATCAAATTATATTCTATCAAACAAAGGTAGAAATCACATCTTGAACTGTTTTTACGGCCGCCTGTAGATTAGGCGCTTCTACCTTGGCTCCAGCTGCTGGTTTATGACCACCACCGCCCAGCTTGTTTGTGATTGCCGCTACATCAGGGTTACCGCCCTCGCTTCTCATAGATAGAGAGTAGGCGTCCGTGCCCATTGCCGGATCTTTATACAAACTAAATCCCCACGACCTGCCACCGATGTTGCGCACAAACTGGTTCATAAATATTTTCCGAGCAGTTCGTATATCTTCGAATGGTTTGCTTTGATTCGTCCAATCGTTGATAAAATCATCGCCCAGGAAGGTGTAAGAGTAGTCTTTGGCGTGCGTAGCGTTAGTGGCAAGTTGGGCAAAAACCTTCATTTGATCTTCCGTGTATTGATTGAGTTTGTTGGCGATTTCTTCTACATTCGCACCTTGGGCTATTAGCTCTTTGACCAGGTCGAGCGTTTTGCCATAGGTGTCATTTAGGTAGGCGAATCCGCCGGTGTCACTGTAAAGTCCAGTCATTGCGGTTTGGGCATAGCCTTCGGGGGTTTTTAGTTTGAGCCCGTTAAACAAAAGTTCATAAACTTCCTGCGCAGCTGCCGGATAGCCATTATTGGAATATAGCGCCTCAGGCTCAACGCCGACCGGTTCGTGATGGTCGATTACAACGATTGGTGTTCCGGCAACTTGCTGTCTTATAGCCACCGTCTCTGTGCGCGTTGTTCTGCCAAGATTCATAGCATCGACAATAATTATCAGATCCGGTCGGTCTTTGACCGCGTCCAGCAACGGTTGAATTTGAATTTTATCGTAATCCCTTAACCAGCTAAGATCATTAAGCGGCTCCTCGCTGCTCATCGTAATTTCTTTATGCGGGTAGTTTAGCTGCAAAGTTGTGCCCAATAGTAACATGGAACAAATCGCGTCTGGATCCGGCGAAACATGACTTAGGATCAGAATTTTGACGGCGTTATCCAGTAATTCTGCTAGCTTGCTCTGCTGATCGTTCATGCTTGAGCGGCAGTTTCTAGCCTGGATATGCGATGTTCGTGATCCTTTATAGTTCGGTCTATGGCGTCGTTGCTCGCTGTTAAAGCCTCGGCCACGGAATCCGACAAATCGTCGATTTTAGTACTAAGTTTTACATCCAGCTGTTTTATACTGCTGTCTATCTTTTTGTCTAAATATTGTATATCTTGACGCAAATCAGAAGTCTGCTGTGACACGGTGGCAGAAATAAACTGCTTTAAATCGTTAATAGTATCTTCGTTCATAACTATATTGTAGCTTATTGTGCGTGTAAATTTAACTTAAATTCTTGTCGTGGACTTTGCGGAAAATCCACTTCGTCAAACAAAACAATCGCTTTGGGAGCAATACGGTAAAACTTATGCAAACGTACTCCCGACACAAAATCTTCTACAAAATTAGTAAAAAAGTCCGCGTCGCTTTTATATCGTTCGTAGTAAATTTTTGCGGCTTTTTCGATATCAGCACTATTTGTTAGCTGTTCAGCGATGCCTTCTATCTGCATGCCAATCACTGGCTGTTGTGGTTTGATGGCGATTGCCGCTGCGACTTTACTGTGGTCGCGAATCTCCTGACTATGCCGGCGAGTAGGCAGGCTGGCCCAGTATAAATTCAACTGTTCGTCAAAAACATAATGCACATTGCAGCACCATGGCTGGCCGTCTTTAACGGTCGCGAGCTGCATAACCCGACCTTGCTGCAAGTATTTTCTAATTAGTTCTTCTGTTTTATTCATCGTTATCTAGTTGTAATTATACTATAAAAAGTCGCCATTATCCCCATAGAATGCTATACTTTAGAGCAGTTTTAATGTAGTCGCCACCTTAGCTCAGTTGGTTAGAGCATCGGTTTTGTAAACCGAGGGTCGTCGGTTCGAATCCGACAGGTGGCTCCAG
>CAZUXR010000015.1:0-22443 GCA_964624785.1 uncultured Candidatus Saccharibacteria bacterium | reverse complement strand
GTAACTTTGGAATGTCCAATATGTTATGGACGCATACATGGGATTGACAGATTATAATGCTTATGCTACTATTGTTCGTATGAATAAAAAACAAAGACACGACGGATACCCGGCCGGTCCGGCCGACGAATACCCCAACAAATTCGAAAAAAATCCTTGGCTGGATAATGCAGTAGGCAGCAGAACAAATTCTACAAAATCCCTTATTCAACCACCAGCAAGACTAGCTCCACACGAGCACGCTGCTGAAGAAGAGCTGGCAAAAAGAATAGAAAATATGGAAAAAGAACAATACTAGTTTTGCCCTAAACAAGTAACATCAAAAAATCCCGATTAGAAATCGGGATTTTTTATTTAGAATTTTACGTAAGTGTGGACGGGGTGCTTTTGTTTTAGAGGTTTTATGTACTCTGCTATATCTTTAAGGCTAATGGATATGTGTTGGGCTGTCATGGTGTCGCCGCTCGCTAGCCCGGCTTTGACTATTTCTAGGTTAGAACCGGTGTTGATTACTCCAGAAATCTGCCCCGGCTGGAGTTTGAATAGCGCCTCTACCACCTGCGGAGGAACGTTTGGATTGGTTTTAGATATTGCAAAACCATAATCTCCGCCGCCAGTTTTTGATGTGCTGTCATCCGATTGATCTTTGGCGATAGTGGCAAAATCTGCCCCGCTCCTAAGTTGAACTAGTATTGAGTTTGCTTTTTGGCTGGCAGTTGTATCTAATTTAGCCACGACTTTTTCTGCCAGAATTTGGCTCTTTAGGCTGCGCTTAAAGTCCGCCACGCTCCAACCCCAGTAGTCGCGCAGCACATCAGCAAACACTTTATTGTTCCCCCCAAGGCGGTTCTGATTGCGAACTTGCACAATCCGCGCGTCGACTTCTTTGTCCGATACTCCTACCTTATTGTCGGCAGCCAGCATTTTTACATATGCGTTGTTTATTACGTCATCTAAAGCTTGGCGCCTAAACTGCAGTAGCTGCTGCTTGTCTTCGCCGGTAAAACTCCGTCCTAGTTGGTTCTGGTAATAATGAACATAGTGATTTAGCTCGAATAAGTAGTTCTCGTAGGCAATGTAAGTTCCGCCGCTGCGCGCAATCGGGAAAGGAACGACCTGCGTCGTACGATATAAAAATGCGTTATAGCTATAAAACTTATAAAGAGCTACGCCGCAGTAGGCAAGCAGTGACAGTGCTGCGCCAACCAGAATTATAGAAGTTAGCGTGACTATACGTTTTTTAGAATGTTGCAGCGGGTATATAAATTTGCGGGCACCCTTTAGAACCTGTTCGCGGTGGACGGCAATTGTTTCGTTGGTTATGCGTGGAACATCCTGGTTGATTTCTGGCTCTTGCTTGATAGCCAATGGATTAAAATTAGCCGCCCGCTCCGGGAGGTTTTCTGGCACTAAATTTCTAACCTGTTGAGCTCTTTTTTTGAGTCGTTTTTTCACTATTTATACCTTCTTATTCGTTTCCTGTAAGCCGCTGCGACGGATGTATCCCCATTTCGCGCAAGATGTGCACCATCTTTTTTTGGATCTTAGCCGGCTTATGTACATCCTTGATAACTAGATCCCCTGCGTAGGTTTGTACAATTATTGTACCAAATCCTAGCAGAGTTTCCTGCAAGCCCGACACTTGGTAGTTGATCATCTGAACTTGTTCCAGGCCAATATCCACCACGTTCACCTGTAGCAGGCTGCGAGTTTGCTGAATAAAGCGCTGGTTAGTCATAATATAAACACTAAAATACCACCTGACCCAGGACGGGAATATAAGAATCAAGCCAATCAAAAATCCCGCCAGCAGGCTAAGAAAGAAGAAAGTCATACTAGGTGGATTTTGCGGTTTTATATAAGTAAGCAGCAAGGTGTAAAGCGGCCCCGTCAGGATGCCAAACATAGACAGAATGAGCCCTTTGCGCATAATGATCGGGTGTTTCCGAAACACCAGCATAACGTCTTCGTCATCAAACTGTTCTTTAAAGTATTTTGATTTTGCATCTTTGGCTTCGGATTCTGGTTCTGCTTTTTTACCCATGGATATAGCGTATAGCGTTTAGGGGTTAGCGTCCATAGGTAGTCGGAATGTTACAATTAGTCTTAAGATATGGCCCGGTAGTTCAATGGATAGAACACCGCCGTCCTAAGGCGGGTGTTGGGGGTTCGATTCCCTCCCGGGTCACCATTTAACAGAGTATTTACCCACATTAGGATAGTTTAGAACGGCGTAGTCAATTATTTCTGTGTTGATGACGTTTTAAACCGTAGCTAACTATTTTTACAGCAGCCAATATAATGAGTGACGGTATGGCGGCAAGAAAAATCTGACCCACCAAAACAGGTTTTGATACATCGGTATAAACTAGATCTTTATGAGAAGGTGTAGCTACACTACGGCCACTTCCTTTATATACTACTAGCTGATTGTTTGGAATTTGGTAATAGCGTGAGTACCATGGCGTTGGAAATCCATACTTATATTCGAAATTGTATCCTGTGTCGCTAAAAAAGGTTGGGCCGCTATCACCGGCGTACCCTTTTAGGTTTAGATGACTTACAAATAAAAGCGACAGGCAGACCCATAAGAGAATAAGCAGAGGGTATGTGACATGGAACTTCTTCATCTATAATTGATTATAGCTCAAAATTGCCGTGCTACTGAGCTTGGCCATGGCAACCAGCTCAAGCTTCAAGCCGTTCCAATCTATCCCAGTTCCTTTCACCAAAATAAGAGCCCCACACTGAGTGGGGTTTTTGTTTTGGTGGTCCGTTGACCAACGGACGAATCGAACACTTGGTTCGAAGATCAAAGCCACGCGCAGGAACTTGTTTCGAGCATGGCTATAGACTGGGCTCACGCAAAATCCCTGCACCCCCAGACTTACCAGACGAGCGATCAAGTGATTTTTCTGCTGTCGTAGTAGTTTTAACTACTCCTCCATCAGATAAAATCCCTTGCTCATCCCTTCTGGAAGAGTCTGAAGGATGTGAGGTTTTGGGTGAGCCCAGTAGATCACATTATCTTCAGATGATATTCCCTCCCGGGTCACCAATTATTCTTGTCGAGACGTTACTTTTTCTATGTTTAGCGCTATCAGTGTTAAATCTGCTATATCGCCATCATATGCTAGGTAGTTTGGCTGCCAGTCTGGATCGAATTTGTTTTTAAATTGCTCTAGCCCACGAGCCGAAAATCTGCCCGTACTAAGCGCTCGCACCACACTTATGATAGGGTCTTTTGTGGCGGCAAATGGCACAAACCCTAGATCAAATTTTGCAAATCCGCCTTGCTGTTTGACGTTTTCGATAGTCTTTAAAAACAAATATGGCATTGTGTCTTTTTCTGCCGGGACGTAGCGGATAAGGTCGACCGTTGCGGTATCGATTGCGCCAAATGATGGCAGCTGGTTAGTGAATGCCGCTACCCGTCCGTCGTTACCGATCAAATAATGCAGGTGACACTTACTAATATATTCCTGATTAAAGTAGCCAAGAGAAAATCCCCTTTCCTGATGGCCGCCCCGGGATAGCCATTCATTGGATACCCGCTGCAGCTCAACCATGAGTTCTGGCGCATGAGGCGCGACACTAAAATTATACTTATAGCCACTTTTGGTTGCGCGGTTTGTTTTCCAGCGCCACCACTTGTTTTTGGCGGTTGATTCCAGAAATTTATTTATTTGTACAACTGCACTGGCTCCAATTTGTTGAATATCCATGCCGGTCGCCTTGTACATTTTTAAACTTCCGCCGTAGACTGGCAAGAAGCAGGTGCTTAGGCGGTGAGTCTGCGCCCATGCTGTAAATTCTCCCAACAATGACTTTTCTTGTCCTGGCGGAGCTATCGGATCGGCCAAAGCAAATGCAATCGGCCCAGAGATTTTATAGGCCACGAATCCGCCGCCATCCGCCGCCCAAAAAAACTGTTTGTCGGCAGGCCAAAGCTTAAAGTAATCTTCAGATGATTTGGAATATCGATTAAGCAAAGCCTCGACTCTTGCGTAGTCCTGACCATTATTACTCACCGGTCGATATGGCCTAAAAAGAATCCACAAAATAACGCCGAAGCTAGCGAGCAAAAACGCCGACATTGTATGAGCAAGCAATGCACTTTTAACATGAGTATGGCTAACAACTTGCGACCGGACTGAATAGTCCAAAAAATGATCGATTGACTGGTTGGTTATATCGGATAAGTGATGGCTGCGATAAAGTACGGCTAAAGCTAAAATGCTCGCTAACACCAACGACACAACCATAAATAGTACATCCTTTAACCGAATCTTCAGGCTAGCTACCAGCGCGCCCCTGCCAAAATCATCGCGCAGCACAAACAAACCTATGAATGTGATAATATACACCGCCAACAATGCGGCGTTGGGCGTTATGGCAGAATATTTCAAAACCTCTATGCCGGATATAAAGAGCATTATTTGCCTAGCACGCATTTCCCCGCGAACCAGATGACGGCTAAGGTACAACATTACCACCCCTATAACCACGCCGTGCTGTGCTAGCCAGGCGTTATCACCAGCAAAGTAGAGTCCATGCAAACGGCCAAACAATTGCAAATGAGATTGGCTGATTAATATAGCGAGTAGGCCGTTCAGGAACGCCCAAACTGCTATTCCGCGGCGAACTACTGTTCTCCTGTAATTTTTTGAAGAAGTAGGAGATAAAATATCGTAGCAAAACCAAGCCAGCCAAACTACTATAGCCGTTTGATATATAAATTGAGCAAAGGTATTAAAATTCTCATGATCTGCCAGCTGGCTCAAAAACAGGCATCCATAAGAAATCTGGAATATAACGAAGGTGGCTGATACTAGCCTTTTTCGACGCAAATAGTCGTAAGTAGCGATAGCAAACACCGCAGCAGAAGTAACAACCGTCTCTATAGCGTGAGCCAAGAATGGCAAGGACCAATACTCGCGGCAGCTATCGCCGCTAACATGGCAGGTTGTGGTTAGTAGTGGATCCGTTAACATCCCTACTCCGATTATTAGCAGTAAGTAGCTATAAAATCTTTGACTGGATAGTCCTCCTGTAAACCTTTTTGCTATCAATAGCAGCAGCCCTGCTGCTAGTAAATCGCCAAGTTTAAAAAGCCAAAAGTATGGTTGGCTAATAATTTCGTACTGGCTTATTAAAGCCGTTCTGTAGGATAAAAGATGATTAAGTTGCGGAGCCCAAAGCCAGCTTGTGCCCAACGATATAAATAATACCTGCCATAGAATTAAGCTCCTTTTACTATTAAGGAGTTGTTTCATATAACGTCTTATTTAGGATTCTGAGTCAGGTATTCGTGGGCGGTTTTGTATTCGAACATTTCATTGCCGCTAAACCAATGTGTGATTTCTTGGTCCGCTTCTTCTTTATTGCCAGAGGCATGAATTAAGTTAGGTAAACTCACCTTGTTGCTTATAGCGTGATTAATAGTCATATGAGCATAGTCGCCGCGAATTGTCCCTGGAGCTGCTACGCTCGGATCTGTATCCCCTACCATTTTACGTACAGTTTTTACCGCTTCAATGCCTTCTAGGGCAACTGCGATTACCGGTCCAGACATCATGAATGCTGCATTTTGATGATAGACTTCTTCACCGCGCCTAGATTTTAACTTACTGATAGTTTCGTAGTGATGATGGTAATGAGATTCGTCTGGGGTTGTCATCTTCATGCCGATTATTTTTAAACCTGCCCGTTCAAAGCGCGTTATGATTTCGCCGGCTATGCCACGTTGCATTGCATCCGGCTTTAAAAGTATTAAAGTTTTTTCCATGAAATTGATTATAACAGATAAGGGTGTGTGTCCAAACTGAACACTATTTGTGTTCGGTATTAATAGACTGGGTTAGCTTTTTCTTATCTGTTAGAATAGGTTTATGCAGTATGAAGAAGCCGTTGAGCAGTTCTTACAGTATTTAGAGCTAGAAAAAAATCGCTCGCTTAAAACTATTCAGAACTACAGCCATTACCTGAATCGTTTGAGCGATTTTGCTGGCGAAATAAAACTATCGGACATCGACGAGTCGCTAATACGTAAATGGCGACTGTGGCTCAACAGACTCGGCACTAATTCCAACGATGAACTATCCAAGATGACTCAAAACTACCACTTAATTGCCTTGCGCAGTTTTTTACGCTTTTGTGCACGCCGCGGCTTAACGTCTTTAAGCGCAGATAAAATTGAACTAGCTAGTACCAAGCGTCCACAAGTCACATTCTTAAATCCAGAGGAATTAACAAGCCTGGCAGCCCAACCTAAGACCGAAACTATGCCGGGACTGCGCGACCGAGCAATCATAGAGTTGTTATTTTCTAGTGGTCTGCGCGTAAGTGAACTAGTAGGACTAGACCGTGGGCATATCAACCTAACCCGGCGAGAATTTATGGTACGCGGTAAGGGCCAAAAAGACCGGCCTATATTTATTAGCACGGAAGCCGCCAGCTGGATTGAGCAATATTTGAATAAGCGACAAGATAACTCTACCGCCCTTTTTATAAGATATAGCGGAAGCAAAAAAACCGATAACACCGGTAATTATCAAAGACTAACGGCTCGCAGTGTTCAGCGAATGGTTGCCCGCTACGCCCTAATGGCCGGTATTACTAAACATGTTAGCCCGCATACTCTGCGCCATAGTTTTGCAACGGATCTTCTAATGAACGGTGCAGACCTGCGAAGCGTGCAGGCAATGCTGGGCCATAGCAATATTTCTACTACTCAGATCTATACTCATGTTACCGACCCTCACCTAAAAAGTATCCACGAAAAATTCCACAGAAAAAGTGATTAGTTTACTATAGCTTTTGCCAAACTACTGTAGAGCTATTGGTCTATCTAGAGCAGATGTCGCCCCTTAATCTAATTAGCAAAGCTTGCAACTCCGCGGGGCTAGAAACTGAAGTGAATGTTCCTGTCGGTGAAGCAACCGATGCAAGTAGCGCCCTGGCGGTCGGATCACTATCTGTTGCAACACCTATAGTATCGATTATTATGCCTTGGTTTTTTAGATTTTGGGCAGCCGCAAGAATGGAAACAGGACTGTCTGTAGGTAATCCGTCAGTTACCAATACTACTATTCTGTTTACGGAACTGCCGGGCCTAGAAGTCCCCGGATTAGTCATTACAGCGTTAGAGGCATCTAAGACTGGGGTCATGTATGTTCTACCCCCTGGGGATATAAAATTTATAGCAGCATTAACAGTATCCAGATTACCAGACAGTTCCGCTAGTCGCCACGGTATGTCGTCAAAAGCCGTCACGCCCACATGATTGCCGTTGGTTGATATATTCAAATTGCTTACCATATCTAACAATGCTGACTTTAAGACATCAATTTTAGAAGCTCCACCGTTGAAGGACTGAGCCATGCTGCCAGAAGCATCCAGGGCAAAAACTATGTCGCTCTTCTTCCCGGCTGAGCAAGTAGCCCCTGGTGGGGGTGGGGGAATTCCTGGTGGAGGCGGCACCGCTGCTACACCTTGTGGCTGGCAGTCTGCGCCCGGATCCGCCGCCTGAGAATCATCAATAATTGCCGAACCAAACTCATTGGCACCAGGACCGGTTTTTGGTAAACGGAATTTTTTGCATATGGTACTCATGGAGTCAACCGCTGCAAACGGATAATCAAAATCAAAGCTGAGCGGCATCCGACCCTCTAAGCGTTTTAGCACGTCATTACCCTTGGCGGTTATGTCTATGGTTGCCTGGGCGCCTGCTAGTTCCATGCTGCCGGTTGCGGGATCTGAACCCTGCACAGACACACTAACGTTTTGATATAAAGAGGTAAGCCGCAGGTAATAAAATGCTTGCCCGCCCGGTATAGAACTTACGGAAGAGTTGCAGTAACGGCCGGTGGCACTTTTAAATGGTAAGTAAGTTGTTGGGTTTGTTCTATTGGCTATATTACAGTTACCAACCACGATTCCGCCATTATTGCTCCAGCTCGTAGCTCCTACGGAACCCGCCGTACTTGAACCGTTAGGATAAAAGAAGAATGTGCGCGCATTATTATTAACTATCGCGTTTTGATTATCCGAAGGCAACGAAGCGGAAGCGTTAGATGGCACTGGATAAATAGATGCCCGCAACATTCCGGTAGTAGAAGCGGTCGTGTCGCTTTCTTGGGGTAATTGTGGTGGCGTCGTTATAAAAGGGCTTACCTGTGGAATTCCACCAGGAGCCGGGTAGTCTTTGTTCTCCCAGCTAAAGTACATCTTGTTTATATTCGGAGTGGTAATTTTAAAAATTCTAGATTGTCCGGCAGGAATGTCGTACTTTACCTCCCGAGCCTTAGTATTGATAATTACGCACGAATACCTAACTATGTTATCGGCTGGATTATTACTGTAATTGCCAGAAATACTACCCTTTTGTACGAATGGGGAGGTTCCTAGAGTAACGCCGGGTGGGGTGGAATTAGTGTCCAGACACTTCCCTGCGGTGGAAGGGTCAATCCCACTATCAAGCAGTTGTCTGATGTAATTCTGCGCGTCATTCATGGCAGATTCGGCAGCATAATTTGCCTGAGAAGCCAGTTCGCGGTCCAGAGATTGGCGAAGCTCGCGGTCCATCACCCGCGCAAAGCCAATTGTCATAAGCGAAAGTATTACAATAATCACACTAACTACTACTATCGATACTAGTCCGTCTTCTCCCCGTTTTGCGGTGTGCTTATTCATACTTGTCCTCATTATTATATATTTAAAACCCTAATGCTATAGTTGTTTGTAAATCGGCCGTAGCGCAAAATTGAGTGCTCAACAAACTGCCGGAACATTCGGCATCAGGGCTATTTATTGCCTGCGCGGGAGTAAGCGTTATGTTCCCCCGGGATATAAATATGCTATCGTCGAATCCATAAAATATTACGTGTATGTGCACTGTGCAGCTTACGTTGCTATTACAGCTCATCGTAAGATTGTTTAGCTGCATGTCTGGTCCTAAAAGCTGCCTGGCATCAGTGCCGTTAACATTACAACCACCACCGGGTATTGTCGATACAATTACTCCTTTTGGATTAATGAATGATGGGTTACTTACATCCGTGGAAGTAAGTTTTCTATTGCCACCAACACCAAATGTGTAACGATGAAGCCCTACGCAAAAGTAGTTTGAACCGCCGGGTATAAATCCACCCTTACTTAAGCGCACATCGTCGGCAATACTGTCTACTACCGTTCTTGCGGCTTCGTTAGTGCTGTTAATACTTACACCCTTGTAAAACATGCGCCCAATCTGCAAGAACGATGCCAGAATAACCACTAAAACCAGTGAAAATATAACGGTGGCCATCATTAATTCGATAATCGTAAAGCCTGCGTTGGTGCTATGGTGATAATTATTATTCTTGATTCGTTTCATAATTAAAACCTGTAGTACAACTTGGCTTGGCTTTGCGGGCCACTGCCTATACTGTTCCATCTTATTGTTACCAGGTAGGTCGGGCTGGTTGAACTGCTGCTGCCCGCAGCTGTAATATTTATATAATATTCGGTGGCTGCGACCGTATGAACACAGACAGGGTTATAGTGCCCCGCATCTGTGCTCAAATCATCGGGAGTAGTACTAGTTACAAAATTATTTTTTATTGGACTCCAGTTTGTATTGAGGTTGCCAGTAGCGTCTAGCTCACTGGTTGCGCTTATATCCAAACACGATCCTTGGATTGGGGAAATTGGACTATCGTCGGCAAACTTTGTTTCCCAAGTAGATGCTTTGGAGTTTTTGTTTCGTATCTTTAGGGCCTCTATCTGAGATTCTGCCTGTTTTATAGCTTGGGTATGTTCGCTAGAAGATATGCCTTCCTGAAGACTGTTGCTAGCTAGCGCATATGAACCTGTAATTACGGCTCCAACTATTGCTATACAAATCACCACCTCTATTAATGTATCTCCTCGGTTTTTATTTAGCATACCCATACCCCTAGATTTAATCATATTTAGCATAATGCTCCTGCATCCATCGTTAATTTAGTCGAAGCCCCTAAACCGTTGCTGCTTAATATGGCTAGCATGGCTTTATCGGTGTTACGGGTGCTACCAAAACAAATATCCCATTCTGTTAATGCTGGTGGGTCGGGGTTGAGCCCGGGCGAACAAGAACTTGCAAGCTTAAAGCAATCTAGTAGCGTGGCATCCCTGGGGGGAACATCTTGCTTGAAGGGGTACTGGATGGATTGAACAACAGACGAGCCGTTATTGAATCCCCCGGAAACATCGACGTTTTTGCCCTTAAAGCCCGTAAAGAAGCCCACTACACGACTACCATTAAGCACACCGGAGTTTGGCTTTTTTATAGAAAGTACTCTTGCGCCGTCTGGAATCTTATACTCTTCGGTAAGGTCTGCGCCCGCACTAACTGCCGCTGCGGGGTTAGAATGGGAGATACTATCGGACAAAAGCGAAATTCCACTGCTATCTGCATAAGTTCGCAAGCCCAAAATAGTGTAAGCATAGATTGTGTTCCCGTAATCGGGCAGCGCATTAGTCACAATCTGCACCGCTTTGCCAAGTACAATACATTCAGAATTAGACCCCACACCGGCTAACCCTGGTGCGCCCGCTGGCTGCAAAACCGGGTGTTTACTAAAATCGGCTTTGCATATGTAGTTAGACGATTCGGCAATCTGCGCACCGGTGTAACCATTACTAACTTCGTCTATCCAGCTTTGAAATTTGCTGTTTACATTGTTCATGCTGCTAGTAAATTCTGTATGAGCGGCCTGACCTTTAATAGAAACAATGGTCAAAGCTAATAAAGCCCCACTAATAGCCAAAAATATCATTACCTCGATCACGGTATACCCACCAAAGGCACGTTGCATAAATTCAGTATAGCATAAGCTCTATGGGTAAAGTATACAAAAACAAGAATAAATTAAGGCAAAAAGACTCGGTCGTACCAATTCAGAATACTATCGCCAAACAGCACTACGACCGCTGTGGCGGCTATCAGGAACGGGCCGTACGGCAACTTACTGGCGGCTTTTTTAGAACCGCTTACAAGCGCTGGCACGGCATAGATGGTACCAAGAATTGACCCAATAAATATAACCAGCAAGCTTTTAGCAGGGGCGGCTACGATAGTTCCAGTAATAAACCCAAGGCGAACGTCTCCGTAACCAATCCATTTACCGGACGAGACTTGGTACAAAAGCCAAAATATCCCGCTGGCGGCCGCCAGGCTCAAGCCCCACATGATAATCGCGTGTACTTTGCGATGTTCAAATCCTATTATGTATACTACCCTTCCAGCGGCGGCTACAGCGAGCGTTGGGTAGATGATTTTGCTAGGGAGCAACATCCAACGAGCATCATAAACAAGTAGCGCCAGCAAGCCGACAGAAGCTGCCAGCCAGGTAATAAACAGAATAATCGGCCCAGCTCCGTTTAAATCAATCGGCCACAGTAAATAAGAAGCCGCAAAAACTACCGCCGCAGCCAATTCTACTACCGGATACTGCCACGATATCGGCTTTTTGCAGTAACGACACTTGCCGCGCAAAGCCGCCCAGCTAAAAACAGGGATCAAATCTAGGGGAGAAAGCCTGTGTTTGCAGTTTGGGCACATGCTTCTGCCGCGCAGGATCGAAAGATCCTTCGTGCTGAGAGCTGAAAGCTTAGAGTCCTTAGCCGCAGCCTTTTTGCTCTTAGCTCCTAGCTGGGGACTCTTAGCTCTTTTGGTTTGTTCGTGTAATCGCCAAACAAAAGCGTTAACAAAACTGCCAAATGCCAGCCCAAACCAAGCCAGGATTATTAAAACAAGTGTCATTAGTGCTTATGGTACCACAGAATAGCAATCAGAAACTAGGAATTAGCAATTAGAAACTGGGCTCCACATACTTATGCTTTTGGATGGGGATTTTTTACTAATTTCTAGTTGCTATTTGCTGGTTGCTATTTTTGGCTCTTAGCTAAAAAGAACGAGGGGGTGTGAAACTCCCCTCGTTTTTTTTAGCTAGTTCCTATTTACTATTTTCTAGCTGCTAACTCTAGCCGTTATCTACGCAGTAACGCGTACCAGCGCGATCCAAGCCAATCATTACAGCAAAAGTGCGAGTATTGACATTGTTAGAACCTGACTGAGCTAACGCTTCGCCGCTACATTTTGCCGCAAATACAGTTACAAAGTCACCAGCTGCTGCTGGTAGCGTAACACCGCTACAAGTAGCATTGGCACACCCTACCGGTGCGCCCAAAGCATTGGTTATAACATCAGCTCCCTTTGAAGGATCTTTAACGTTAACCTTGCCATTTATATAGCGACTAACAAAATCGGTCCAAGTTCCAGTACCATTACCTGCTGCCGTAAACGGATACTGACCCTGGTTATTACCAGCATAGGTCTCCATCTCTGCTTTAATACGGTTGGTTATATTCTGGCGGGCGTTGTCACGCTGGTTGCGCTGCAACTGTGGAACGGCAATGAACACGATGACCATGATCAGACCGGCAATAGCCAATACGATCATTACTTCGATAATCGTGAATCCCTCTGACCTTTTTTTACTTATTAAATTCTTCATTTTTGCAAATGCCCCCTTTGCGTATGCGCTTATGTTTATCTATATGTTACCAATATTATGTGTTAACTGCTCCAATTGCAATAGTTTTTACACAGGTTATTTTATACCGTTAACACCTACGTGTCCGACTAGGCCGTAAATTGGCAGCAATATGGCTGCCACAATCGTGAATGCGACTATGCCCATCACGATCATAAGTATCGGCTCTACAAGGGTAGATATTGCCTTTACTTGCTCGTCAACCTCTTTTTCGTAGTAGTCGGCACATTTGCCCAGCATGACTTCTAAAGCTCCAGATTGTTCGCCAATTTTGATCATATTTGGTACAAGATCTGGAAAGTTGGGATCGCCCTGTAAACTATCGCTTAGGGCCTTTCCGCCTTTGACTTTATCCGCGGCAGCGCTAATGGAATTAAAAACATGAATATTGTTAACCGCATCAGCAGTTATGCTAAGCATCTGCAGCAGCGGAACACCGCTTCCTACCAAAGTTGTACCAGTGCGAGAAAACCGCGCCATGTAGAGTTTGGTAAACAGCTGACCAACTGGCCATACCTTCATTTTGACTTTGTCTACCACTAGTTTTCCAGGGCCTGTCCGCGCCCAGCGCGTAGTCAAAAACCCGATAACGCCAAAAGCAATAATTGCCGCCCACCAATAATGGGTAAGCGCATGTGACACAGCTAGTAAGACCCTGGTTATAAGGGGTAAGGTTACTCCAGGAATTCCGTTATAAAGATTCTGAACCTGCGGCAATACCGTAGTAAGCATAAAGACTACCACGGCAAGCATTACAAGCAACACAATAACCGGGTAAATCATTGCGCCGCGGACTTTTGATACAATTTCGGCGTCTTTTTCCTGCTGGTTGGCAAGTCTTTCCAGGGAAACATCTAGCGTTCCGGATGTTTCGCCGGCTTCTACCAAACTTACATAAACTCTGTTAAAGATTTTTGGGTGTTTGGCTAACGCTCCAGAGAAAGCCGAACCAGCTTCCACATCCGACACTACCTTGCCCACAACTTCTTGCAGAGCTTTATTGGTTGTCTGACTACTGACTGTTCGCAGACTCTGAACGATTGGCAAACCGGCATTTATAAGCGTAGACAGCTGGCGCGAAAATATAACTTTATCTTTAGATGGAACACGCTTTAAAACTACGTCAAGAAGGGCTGATTTGCTGGATGCTTTGTTTCTTATTTCGATTGGAACCAACCCGCGCTCCATCAGCGTTTTTGCTGCGGCTCGCTCACTCCCTGCTTCTAGCTGCGATTTAAGTTTCTTGCCGGTGGCCTTATCTAGCGCGGTGTAGGAGTAGGTTAACATGGCGCGAACTCCATCTGATAGCGTACAGCGGATAGCGTACAGCGGATAGCTAAGCCAATCGGACTAACCTGTAACCTGTAACCTGTAACCTGTAACCTACTCATATTAGCCTCTCATCAACCTATCTAGTTCTTCTAAATCTACCGCGTAATTGCGGGCTTCGTCATAGCTAATCGTGCCGCCGTGGACCAAGTTAACCAGCGTGCGGTCCATGCTCTGCATTCCGTGGTCGGATCCGGTTTGAATTACAGCCTCTAGCTGATAGTTTTTGCCTTCACGAATAATATTGCGCACCGCCGGAGTTGCAATAAGTATTTCTGTAGCCGCAATTCGCCCGCCCGCTAGCGCTGGAACCAAACGCTGCGAACAAACACCCATTAGCATGTTGGCCAATTGGGCCCGAACTTGTGGCTGCTGATGCGGAGGAAAAACGTCTACCATGCGGTCGATACTCTGGGATGCACTGTTGGTGTGCAGCGTTGCAAAAACCAAGTGCCCTGTTTCTGCAATAGTAATCGCGGCGGCAATTGTTTCTAGGTCACGCATTTCGCCGATTAAAACCACGTCCGGGTCTTCGCGCAGGGCCGAGCGTAATGCTGTAGAAAAACTAAATGTATCGTAATGCACTTCGCGCTGCACAATCAACGAACGCTTAGATTTATGAGTGTATTCAATCGGATCTTCTACGGTGATAATGTGAACGGATTTTTCGGTGTTAATTTTGTTAATTAATGCCGCAAGCGTGGTAGATTTACCAGAACCCGTTGGGCCAGTAACCAAAACTAATCCCCTTGGATATTCGGTGAATTTATTCAAAACTGGCGGCAAGCCAAGTTCATCAACGGTACGGATTTCTGTGGGAATTAAACGCAGGGCCGCTGCAAGATTGCCCCGTTCATGAAAAGCGTTTACACGGAATCGCCCAAGGTCGCCAAAAGCAAAACTAAAGTCAAATTCCTTATCGCGTAGAAGCAACTGCTTTTGGTCTTCATCCAAAAGTGTGAATATCAAACCCTCTACAGCTTCTTCATCCAAAACGGCCATGCCATGCACGTTAGCCAATGCGCCGTCTACACGAATCATCGGCGGCAGGCCAACCTGAAGGTGTAGGTCGGAAGCATTGCGCTTTACGACTTCTTCTAGGATTACTTCGATTTTTGCCGGTTGTTCCATTCCCACCCTTCCTTTAATATCTTCTTTTTAGCATTTTCTCTAAGCCTCTGTGGACGCTACTCTATCAACTTCCATTATGGTTGTCATGCCAGCCAGAGCCTTTAAATAACCATCCTGGCGCATCGACACCATTCCCTCTTCCTGGGCGGCCTTTTGGATGGCCGAGCTGGTAGAGTGCTTTAGGATAAGATCCTGGATGCGTTCGGTTACTTCGAACACCTCATATAGACCTAAGCGCCCCTCGTACCCAGTCGTGTTATCTTGGGTTGTCTTACCCTTGGTTAAAGTATAAGCATTTTGGCCTATAAGTGGCAAGGTTTCGTATCCTAAATCCGCAGCTCTTTTTGGCACATCGGCTTTGTCTTTTGGCAAAAGCGCGGCCAGCGAACCATGAATTGCTTCTGTCTCGGCTGCGCTGGATTTGTACGATTCTCCGCCCGCCACCGTTCGCCGAACCAGTCGCTGACCAATAACGGTATGCACGGTGCTGGCGATAAGGAACGGTTCTACTCCCATGTCCAATAGGCGAGGCAAAATTCCAGCAGCACTGTTGGTGTGCAGAGTGCTAAAAACTAAGTGACCGGTAAGCGCGGCCTGAACTGCTAGGTTAGCTGTTTCTTTGTCACGAATTTCTCCTACCATAACCACGTTTGGATCTTGGCGCAAAATAGACCGAAGGCCTGTGGCGAAAGTTAACCCCACATCGGCGTTCACTTGGATTTGGTTTACGCCGTCAATTTTGTATTCAACTGGGTCCTCGAGCGTTACTATATTAATCGAATCACTTTTTATTTCCTGAATCATGGCATACATGGATGTAGACTTGCCCGATCCGGTTGGCCCGGAAGTTAAAATTAGACCATAAGGCTGCTTTAGACCCTTGCGGATTGCACGCAATGCGCGGCCACGGTAGCCCATGTCTTCTAGCTTAAGGCTGCTGCCCGTTTTGTCCAGCAGACGAATTACAACCTGTTCGCCCCAAACTACAGGGCTAATGGCAATTCTAAGGTCAATCGGGCGGCCATCTACTTCGATAGAAAAAGTCCCGTCCTGCGGAACACGATGCTCGTCGATTTTTAGGTTGGATAGAATCTTTATGCGACTAACCAGCGGTGCCTCGGAATTTTTAGGAAGTTTCATGATTTCTTTTAGTACACCGTCGATCCTGCAGCGAACTCTTAGCTCGTTTTCTAGCGGCTCCATGTGGATGTCGCTAGCGCGGTTTTTGCCGGCGTAGTCCATAATGGCGGCCAGCGCTTTGCTGATCGGTGAATCTTGAACAATTGTCTGAATATTATTTTCGGCACGAGAGGCCCTTCTACTGGGATTTGCTAGAGCTTGAGCTCGTTCGTCTTCTAGAATTCCCCTTGCCTCGCCGTCTAACATCGACGCGACGCCCTTTTCTAAAATCCTTGTGTATTGGCTAAGCACGCGGCGAATTCCCGCTTCGCTGGCAGCATAAACTTTTAGCGGCTTGCCGATCTTGTTGCTCAAAAAGTCTACAGCCTGGACGTTATCGGCATCCAGCATAGCAACTACTAGGCGGTTTTGCATTTTACCCAGCGGCACAGCCATATAGTGAGTAGCAATGTCCTGGGACAGCAAGTCGAGCGTCTTAGGATCAATCCGTGCAGCGCTTAAATTCACATAGGGGATCTGGCTTACTTCGGCTAAAGACTGGGTGAGCTGCTCATCTGTTATATGCCCTTCGTTAAGTAGCAAGCTCAAAAAAGGCTCGTTAGCTGCCTTGGCCTTTGCTTTTAGCTCGTCGAGTTTAAACTGCTCGATTAAACCATCCCTAACAAGGGTCGCTTCGACACTTGCCTGGGTTGTAGGTGTTAGTATATTCATATTCTCTTAAATAGGTACCTGGACTATTGGGTAGGCGCTGGGGAGTTAAATGGTTCCGAGTTCTGGCTGGTACCAATTTTAATAAGTTGGGTAGGGTCAAGGGCCTGGTTATTAAATATAGGTTTGTAGGATTGTTCTGAGCTGACTTGGGGGAACTGGGCGCTAATCGGATCCACGGTTGGCGCTTTTAGGTTGTGGTTTTTGGAACCGTTAAAAATAGCTCCTGACAACACGCCGGATATTAATATGGCTATAAAGGCTATTGCTCCGAGTACTGCTATGTCTTTTTGTTTCATTAGTGAATCACCTTTTCTTCTGACTTAAGACTTACCCCGCCCTGGTAATACGTATTGCCCTGTATGGCGGCAGTTATGCTGGCGGCAGAACCGGAAATAGATAGGTTTGTTATGTCGAATGGTCGAATTGAACGCTCAAACTCTTTTAGTAGGGTAAGCACAGATGCGTAATCGCTCTGGGTGTTGAGCGAAAACGCTATTGGCTGCGACTGCGGCTTTGCGGTAGCACTGTCACCCGACTGGTCGCCTGCATCTATACCGCTCACACCTTGGATGGTGATATGTTTATCATTCACGATTTTTTCTATGCTGGTAATAAGCGCCGGGAAGTCATATTGACTGGGCAGAGCATCTAAAACAATCTGCCCATTATCGCCGTCTTGTGGCCCCGTGCCTGCACTGTCGCCACCCACGCCGCCAATAATATTGGGGTTAGCTTGTACGAACACGTCAAATTGAGCTTTAAGATTTTTAGCTGCCGTAAGGTTTGCATCTAGCTGCTTAACGGCTTTGTGGCGCTCACCCAAAACCTTACGCTGGTACAGAGACTGCTGAATGAGCGACTTTGCACTCATTAACGAAAATGCTGTGATTATGGATGTGATTGCTATAACTATCATTATTCGCGAGTTCGCTCTGCTAATTTGCAGGTGTTTAATAGAGGTTTTTATTTCCATCTTAGTTTGTCCCGCTTGGTTTAGTTGTTGTTTGAGTAGAAGTTGATGTGGCGTTTGTTCCATTAGTTGTAGTGGTGGTCTTTTTGCCGGTGTCGCCGTTGAATAAGGCGTTGTTTGGGTCGTCAAGCACAGAACGTGTTGTAGATAATCCCGCCGGCACAGTTAGCTTAATTTGCTGCAAATTAGAAAATAGTGCTGCATCAAACTGTATGGTCAAACCGTAGCTAGCATGACCATCCACAAGACCAAACTGGCTTTCTAGCACAGATGGAAAAGCCTTCTTCTTGGTTTCGTTGCCGTCAGATTTGTATGTAGTGAACTTAAGGGTGTCTATAAAGGTGTTGATCGTCTTCTGACTATCGGCTGTACCCTCGATCTGCATCGTGTTTGCCGTAAAATCAATCGCCACCTTGCCCATATGAACATTTGTGGGAGTCAGCTGCGGCAAATACTCATAAAGTCTAGAGGTTATATGCTTGCTTTGGTGCAAGCCGGGTAATGTAGCTAGCTGGTTTTGGACAGTTAATATTTTGCTAAGATTAGGAATACCCTGGAGTTGCCGGTTGGCATTTGTGATCTTGTTGTTAGCATCGTTCAGCTGGTTTCTGTTGACTATATAAACCGTTGTTAGCATAAATAGTAATATAAAAGCAGCGATCGCCGCTACAACAAATGCCCCAGTTACCACAGTTGCTTGGGTACGCTGTGACTTAAGATACTGCTGCTTAACATCTGGTAGAAGGTTAAACTGTAATCTCATGCTGCTCTCTCCGCTAGACCTACCGCTACGGCAAAATGACTAGATGATGCAAGAAGTTCATCCTGCTTATTAGCCGGGAACGAAACATTACGCCAAGCATTGCCGATTTCTACGCTTATTCCAAATTTATTAGCGACATACAGAGGTAGTTCCGGTAGCGAAGAAGCGCCACCAGTCACAATAATTCGCTCGATCTTGGATGTCCCGTAACGTCCCTGAAAGAACTTTATAGACTTTTCTATTTCGCCCATCAGGATATCAACCGTGCCAATTATTGCGTTATAAATTTGCCCTTCCAGCTTGTCTTTGCCTAGGCCAAACTTTAGAACAAACTGTTCGGCTTGCTTAACATCAATACTAAGGTTTTGCATAGCAGCCCGAATAATCGCATCAGAGCCCGTTGGAATTGCGCGAGAAAGATGCGGCGCGCCGTTCATCGTAACAACCAAATCCGTAGCCTTGCTACCGATATCCAGTATAAGCTGGGGAGTTACGACATCGATTGGCACCACCGCCCTGGTTAGTGCAATATTGTCGGGTTCAAACGCTATTACATTCAAACCAATGCTTTCTAATAGGTCTAGGCGCTTTTCTATAAAATCGTTTGGTACGCTGGATAAAAGAACTTCTACCTTCTTAGGATCCTTAGGTGAATCGCCAATTATCGCCCAGTCTATTTTTGACTGGTCTGGAGGCGTCGGAATAAATGACTCTGCTTGGTAATTAATAGATTTAGCGAGCTCGCTTGGAGTCATACGGTCTAGATCAACTACCGTAGTAAACACGCGGTGAGACGGCAGATTAACTGCCACATTCCTGCTAGATATTCCGGTTTGGTGCAAAAAATCTTTAATCTCAGAGGCCAGTTTTTGCTGATCGACTTTAGAATCACTCAAAGTAAGGTTTCCGGCAATCGGAGCTTGTCCGTAGCGATCTAGTACCTTAACCGGTCCGTTACCACGAAGTTCTACTGCCCTGATAGCGGTAGAACCTAGGTCTAGCCCAAAAAAATCCGATACCCCACTCAGTAATGTCATAATTACTTGTGATTATAGCATAAGCGGGTAAGTAAATTGCAATTACTTTGCTCTGTTGCAAACTTCTTCATGCGTGTCAGTGCGAACAATTAAAGCTAGAACACGGGGGGCAGATTATTAAGCCCTTCAAGCCCAGTCCGGCGAGGCAAGAAGTTGGGCTGACCAATAATTGTAGATGGCGTGAAGTTAACCCTTTCCCCGGCTCCAGAAGCAATAAGCGTACCAAAGGCTCGCAAAGGATAAAAATGTTGTGCCGTAACGGAACCATTAATAGTCAGTTGCGAACGACAAGCACTTACTATGCTGCCCGTAGTGGGTAACGATGTCCCTAGGGAACAGGTAGAAAACACTCCGTTTTTAGCATCGTCTGTAGGTTGGGCGATAAAGAACCCTTCTATTTTGGAAACGTTAGGCTGAACGTGAATATTGCCTTTTGCTACAACTGCCAGGTATGGGGCGTTGTTGGTGTGTTTAGTTAGATCAAAGCCCCAGTTACCATAATTTATATCGCCATCCAGCAAAACGTTTCCACTGTCAACATATATAGTAATTTGCTTACCACCAGCCACTGTACCGTGAATATTTACCGTCTGACCAGCTGCAGGTTTGTACAAATATTGCCCTGACGCTACCGAACCAAGATCTATGGTGGCACCGGCGCCCATGTTCTGTATATCCGGAGTTTGAGTTTCGTCAAAGAAGTCCGTGCGGCAATGCATGGTAACAGATGGGTTGTTACCACCCAGCAAACCGCCACCCTCGCCAACTCCGCCCGTGTTAGCAAAAGCCAATATTCTTGGGCTCGGGTTAACCGTTCTGGTATTAAAACCTGCTCTAAATGGGTCCGTGCTATCGTGCGATATTATCCCCATAGAATATGCCCCAAAATCCGCCGAACTACCCGTAAACGTACTCGCATTAGCGAATGTTCTAATTCCACCGTAGCTAGAATCGCCACTACCGCTCACTGGAGAAACAAAGCGTTGATCGGTTGCAGCTGGACATTGGATATTAGTACCATTCTTATACTTAAATCCGCCGCCGGCGCTTATATCACCAGACTTAACGTTTATATATGGCCTGGTTTGGGGAGTATACGGATCCGACTGGCAGGAAAATCCGCCACCAAACATGCCGTTAGCTACAGCGCCGTTAAACATTAAGGTTGCTACCGCATAGCCCGTGTAGTTGGCTGTAACTGTAAATGGCCCATCATAGGTGGTATCCGTATTATTAGTAGGGGCGCCCGAATTAAAGGTTCGCCCATCAGTTCCGCCGCGGGTAATTCCATCCCTTGGAGTAAGTCGAACAGAATATTCACCAAAGTCCCTAAGCGCAGCATCAGTTAACGTCATCCCATAGCGAGCGAGCCCACTTTCGCCAGGCTCTAACGATACCGGATCCGTATTAAGGCTTGGCGGCAAACATTGTGCACTCATGCAATAAGACAGGGGCAGAGAGTACCCATTACCCACTCCACCATCTTCAAAAACTATTTCTGTCGTATAACTATAATGCGGGTACAAAAACCTAAACATATCAAAGGTGTTAATAGTGTAAGTAGTGCCAGGGTTCCAGCCAAACGGCCCATCAAAATATTCGTTGGTGAATAGGTTATGGAACCGCAAATGGAATGATCTGCCATAGTATGCTGGATTTCCAGCTTCGACAACTATAAAGTGGCAATCCACCGACCGTATCGGCGGGGGCGGAGGCGGTGGGCCCGGAACAAAATTCAAACATAATGGCGCACTGTCCCCACTAACAGCACCAGCTATTCCAACGACCCTTCTTATATCACTATTAGCTATCCAGGCCGCGCTGCGTGGCACTCCTGGCTGGAAGGCCTGTGGATCGTCTGTTACGCTAACGTGATTCCTCACGCATACTTGCCCAGCAGCTTTTACAGTTGCCGAGAAATGGAAAGCTGTCTCCCTGTTAACCTGACTTCCTATATCGTTGCTCATATACCATACAACACTGGCTCCACCATCAACCGCTTTGCCAATTTCGTTACCAGCCGCTATCCCACGATTAACGTTACAATATATTTTACCCCCGTTAGTAGTCGCCCAATTAGGAGTATAGTATGGACTTTGCTGATCATAGACCATATTAAAGCAAAGGTCAGGAAATGCAATATTATCTTGGCCGCCAGAAGCACTTAGGTTAGCCAGTAGTGCGTTACCGCCATTAATATTCGTCCAATCAAAGACATGCTGGCTGGTACCAGTAAGACTCTTGTAGCCCATAGTGACACTTATAGTTGCATCTACTGGTATGCCCGATGTGCTGGTTCCCGATAATCCGTTAAGGGTCCAACCGTCAAATCGTAAAGTAGGACGGTCAAAGTCTCCAGCCTGCGGAGAATAATTAGTTGTATCATATTGGCAAAAGAAACCAGGGCATGGTATCGAGGGGCCCGCCCTGGAAGTCCCAATATGGTACATCCCGACGGCAATTATGGTTAGAATGCCGAACATCATAAACAAAGAATCCCTCTTGGAAAACCTGAAGAATGAAGTTGGGTTTTTAGCTAACCCCTTAATGATTTTAGAACGTTTCTTCACTTGCTTGGTATTTAAACCCTCTCAAGAATCATTCTATAAGCACTAGCTTTTAGAGTCAAATGTAACTCGTATTTTTAAGGTTTTAATTAATTCAACTCGTCCCGATCCTCCCCGCGGTTGGGCGGAGGATAGGGACGTTTCACATAGAGTTTAGGTGTAACCGAGACCGCCTAGCCGACTAACGGCAACAGCCCACCACTGGCGTAAACAACCA